>CAZODM010000074.1:0-9749 GCA_964578585.1 uncultured Desulfobacterales bacterium
TAAATTCTATGAGAGAAAGGCTTTCAGAGCTTATAAATCAGATGGTGTTTGATACATTTTGTGATTATTCGCGTATAGAAGAGGTCTCTATTATAAGGATAAGGGATTGTGCACATGCACTTCAGATGCTTCTTTCTAGACGTTCAGATGACTTAGCAGGTTTTAGTGTTGCAAAGGCTATTAGAGATGTTGCAAGGGGTATAGCACGGCCAGATTTAACCCCTGCTTTTTATGCAGAGCTTCTACATATACTACTTGGTTTACATGGAAGAGGACAAGGAAAGGCTCTTGTTGATATACACCTTGCCAGTACTGACTTAAAGGGCAGAGAAGCTGCGATTGTAAGATCAAAGCAATTAGATCTTTTATGGAAAGAGGTAGAGAAAAAGCTTTCTTCTTATACTACAGGACTTGACAATGACTCAAAAGAAAGGCGCAGGAAACGAAGGAAAAAGATACTTGAGGTATTAGGCGGTACAGAATCTGATTGGTACAATTGGCACTGGCAGATATCACATATAGTTAAAGAACTCGATCTTTTAGAAAAACTTGTTGTCTTAAGGGATGAGGAAAGACAGGCAATCTATGAGGCTAGGAAGCGAAAACTCCCCTTTGGAATAACACCCTATTATCTTTCCCTTATGGATGATGATCCAGAAAAGAGAAGAGATGCTGCAATTAGGGCTCAAGTTATACCAACACTTGATTACGTAATCAATATGTCAGAGCTAAGGGCAAGAGATAGTTCTTGTCTTGATTTTATGAGAGAAGAAGATACCTCACCTTGTGATCTTATTACACGTAGGTATCCAGCAATCTGTATATTTAAGCCATTTAATACTTGTCCTCAGATATGTGTATATTGTCAGAGGAATTGGGAGATAGAAGATGCAATGGCCAAAGGGGCTTTTGCAGGTATGGAGGCAATAGAAAGGGCAGTTAAATGGATAAAAGAGCACCCTGCAATACATGAAGTCCTCATAACAGGAGGAGATCCTCTTGCCCTCACCAATGAATCACTTAAAAAGATATTAGATCTTGTTGCAACTATTCCATCTATTGAGAGGATTAGGATTGGTACAAGAACCCCTGTTACAATTCCAATGCGTATTACAAAAGATACAGCTGCGCTACTTGGTTCATATAGGATACCTGGTAAACGCGAGGTTGCACTAGTTACCCATATCCAACATACCTATGAAGTAACCCCTGAGATGGTAGAGGCTATACAAAACCTCAGAGAACAGCGAATAGGTGTTTATAATCAACTTGTCTATACATTTTATGTTTCCAGAAGGTTTGAGGCAGCAGCACTTAGAAGGCTTCTAAGGCTTATAGGTGTAGATCCTTACTACACCTTTAACACCAAAGGTAAAGAAGAGACTAAGGACTATAGAGTTCCTATTGCACGACTTTTACAAGAACAAAAAGAGGAGGCAAGGCTTCTTCCAGGACTTGCAAGAACTGATGAAGCGGTATTTAATGTACCCGGGCTTGGTAAAAACTACCTGAGGGCAAAACAACAGAGAGATCTTCTTTCTATATTACCAGATGGATCAAGGGTATATGAATTTCATCCTTGGGAAAAGAATATATCTAGAACGACTAAGACTTATGTAGGAAAGGATGTTCCAATACTTGAATACTTAGAGAGGTTAGAAGATATTGGTGAGTCTGTCTCATCTTATGAGACAATTTGGTATTACTTCTAATGAAGGTCCTTTTAATTTATCCATATAGTTTAGAATATAGGGCAGTAGAAGACGATATAGAAGCACTGCCCATTGGTATGTATTATGTAGCTTCTGTTTTGGTTGAACATGGTTTTCATGTAGAGCTTTTAAACTGGTACAATATTAAAGGGGCTAAAGATCAGATTGCTAAAGTATTAAAAGAAAAGGCTCCAGACGTAATAGGTTTTTCTATTTTAAACGCAAATAGATGGGGTGGTATCGAAATAGCCAAGATTGCTAAAAAAGTATTACCAAATGTAAAGATTATATTTGGGGGGGTTGGAGCTACATTTTTATGGAAGCACTTTTTATCCCATTTTAAACAAATAGATTACTGTATTATAGGTGAGGGAGAATACAGCGTCTTAAATCTAATAAAGGCTATAAGAGACAATAACTTAGAGGCTATAAAGCATATAAAGGGGATTGCCTATAGAGATTCTAATTCTATCATCTCAACTGGATATCCAGATCAGATAAAAGATTTAGACTCTCTTCCTATACCAGCAAAGTATTTTACATATCAACATGTTTGTTCATCAAGAGGATGTTTTGGAAAATGTACATTTTGTGGTTCGCCTAAGTTTTGGGGTGGTAGGATTAGGTTTCATTCCCCTCAGAATTTTGTAACCGAGTTGGAGCTACTTTACAGAAGAGGAGTAAACTTTTTCTTTGTCTCTGATGATACCTTTACTGTTAGAAGAAGGCGAGTAGTAGAAATCTGTAAAGAGATACTAAGGCGTAAGCTTAGAATTACTTGGTTTGCAATCTCAAGATGTGACTGTATCAATGAGGAGATTGTATATTGGATGAGAAAGGCAGGCTGTATTCAGATAAGCTTTGGAGTAGAGCATGGTTCACAACGTATAAGGGATACGCTAAATAAGAATATAAAGACAGAGGATATAAAAAGGGCGTTTTCTATAACTCAAAAATATGGAATTATGGCAAGGGCTTACTTTATATATGGCTGCCCGGGTGAGAGTAAAGAGACAATACAAGAGACAATTGATTTAATCTTAGAGATCAAACCGTTAAGTGCTCTATTTTATGTGTTAGAGATATTTCCAGGTACAAAGCTGTATGAAGATTTTCTTACAAAAAATAAAAAGGATGATAACATCTGGCTAAAAAAGATAGAAGGGATACCATATTTTGAGACAGATCCTAATCTAAATGAGAAAAAGGTCTACAAACTTGGACAGAAACTAAAACAGGCATTTTATCTAAACCTGCCGCGGTTTGCTACTTCATTGGAGTTAATAAACAAAGAGGAGCTTTATCCATATCATGCTGACTTTCTGTCTCGTTTAGCAATGACATTTACTCACGGATATTATTCAAAGATAAATGCAATTCCAAAAAAGACAGAGACTGCAGAATATCTGTTTAAAAAGTCTCTATCTTACTATCCTGATCATAGGGCATTTCTTGGGTTAGCTATATTGCTTCAAAAGCAAGGGAGACACCCTGAGGCAGAAAGACTCTTATGGCAAGCAGTTAAATACTATCCCCACAGTGAACAGATTGCTACCTGTCTTGGTGTTACTCTTTTAAACCTTAGTAAATTTAAAGAGGCTAAAGAAGTATTAACACCATTTTCTAATTCTCCTCAGGTAAGGCCTTATCTTGATGCATGTAAAAGGGCTCTTGGAAGGGCTTAGAATCTCTTTATAAATAGGAGAAAAAAGGGAGGACTTATTGCCCTCCCTTTAATGATTTATTTTAATAGATTTTAATCATTTCTTTTTTGTACTTTCTTTACTGAGCTTAAGTTTAAAGTCTAGCCAGTCTAACATCTGCTGTAGGTTTTTACTCATGTACCATCTGCCATTTGCAAAGGCACCATAGTCTGCTCCTGCCATTGCAGAGGCAAATCTTGTAGAATTTGCATAAAATAGCCACTGTTCTACCCACATCTTTTCTATGGCTTCATTAAATATGCTATCTTTTTGAGCTAACCCTTTAGCTGCGCCTTTTTGCCATGCAGTGAGTAAGATTTTCGTTGCAGCCAAGGTCATAGCATTAGTTGTTTCTATGGTATGTGTTAAGCGTTCAAAGTGGCCATTAACCCAGCTTTGGCTATGACATGCAAGGCATACATCTTCCATCCTTTTTAGACGACGTTTCATCTCTTTTTGACTTATTAGGTATTTAGTTACAGGCTCTCCTGTGAGTTCTGTTGGTAAGGGTAGGCCCATCTTGTTTTTAATAAGGGTTGTATCTGGTGATTTTGGGTGTGGGCAGGCATAAATTAGTCCAAAAAGTCTCCAAGGGCTTCTATCATTCATTTGGTGAGTACGTTTTGCTATGACATGTCCATGCTTATCTACAATAAGACTTACATGGCATGTGGCACATGTAGGGGCACTAAAGTCTTTTCCTACAACCCATGGGATGGCTTTAAAGTTCCATTTAGAGCCTTGTGAATAGTAAATATTTCCATGTTTACTGACCATATATACCTTATAAGCTGGCACATCTGGGCCTTTATGACATTGAGCACATGTATATGGTTTTCTAGCAACAGCTATTGAAAAGCTGTGTCTTGGGTGACATGAAGCACAAGATCCTATAGAACCATCTGGATTTATTCTGCCTACACCTTCATTAGGCCAGCCTGAAAGCACTGGGACTTTCATCTCTCCCATCTTTGTCTTTACAACTTTAAAGCCTTTTACTTCTACTTTTGTCCCATGACAGCATAAGCAAGAGTCTGCATTGGTTTTAGAATCAGCTTTTTTATAGATTAATTTTCCATGTGATAATTCTTGTACACCATTGGTTGTTTCTAAGAGATTGTGGTATACAGGATTTTTCATTAAATTAGCATATGCATGAGACATAATATTTTTATCATACTGCTTTACTTCTACAGGGTGGCAAACAGCACAATCTTTAGGTGTAACAATGACATGGACCTTAAACCCATTGTGATTAAATGTATCTTTATGGTTTTTGGGGTTAATAGTATGACATTCAGCACAGCCAACAACTACATTTTTAAATCTAGAAGGTATGTATTTGGTGGAGATACAACGGGTTAGTCTTGGTTGCTTTAATGCCATAGATGGGCTTTTATGAGCATGTATACTTTTTTCCCATTCAGCTACAATACCAGGTGAAACATATTGATGGCATGAAAGGCATCTTTTAGTAGCCTTACTGATGATAATTTTGGCATATACTGGATTAGCCATTAGCCAACTGAGCGATAGAAGGGAAAAGATAAAACATAATAATTTTTTCATTAGAAAACCTCCTCTCCAATATAAATTTTAATTTTAGTTCTAATTAAAAATTAAAATTTTTTTAAATTAATAACCTAAATACTTTAGATTGTAAAGGTAGAAGTTTAAGTTTTTTATCATAGATATGAAGAATAAATGAGAACTCTATGTTTAACGATTTAATCTTAGAGCTAAAAAAACATAAAAGATTAATATTAACTATAGTTAATAGCTCGGTTGACATAAGCCCTTTGCGGAATTAATGTCCAATTGCATAGGATGTAAAAAAGACTTTGATTTTAAGTGGATATAACAGCTATGGTTGATATCATATATCCAGCACTATCAGAGAGGGGACGCCAAATACTAAAGGCAGTAGTCCAAGACTATATTCGTACTGCAGAACCTGTTGGTTCTCGTACTGTGGCAAAACACTGTGGGCTTGGACTTAGTGCTGCCACCATCAGAAATGCAATGGCAGACCTTGAAGAAATGGGGTTTTTGTTTCAACCTCATACTTCTGCTGGAAGAGTACCTACAGAGCAAGGTTTAAGATACTATATTGATAACTTGCTTGAAAAAGAAGACCTTTCTTGGGGGGAACAAATAGCAATAGAGGAAGGTCTTTCTAAACCAAGTGCAGACCTTGCAGGTATATTAAAAAAGGCAGTTAATGTATTAGCAAAGATATCAGGACATGCTGCTATTATAAGTGCACCTAGATTAAAAGGTGAGTACATACGCCATGTAGAATTTGTAAAGATAAAATCTGGATTGATCTTAGTTGTATGTGTGTTGGCTAGTGGGTTGGTACAAAATAGACTCATTTCTATAGAACAAGATCTAAGCGAAGAGACCTTATCTAGGCTTTCTGAGTATCTAAATTCTAAGCTTCGTACTAGGGATTTAGATCAGGCTAGGGAGGAGATCCTAAAAGAGATGGAAGAAGACAGAAGGGTTTTTGAATCTTTGTGGGAAGATCTCTTCTCTGGCACTATAGAAAAAGCAGATGATGAAGAGGTCTATATTGGCGGACAAGCCAACTTACTAGATGAGCCAGAGTTTTCCAGCGTGGATAAAATGAGGGCCTTGCTCCGCGCATTTGAGGAAAAAGAGGCCCTTATATCCTTGCTGGATAAATGTCGAGAAGGGCATGGAGTTCAGATATTTTTAGGTTCCCAAGGCTTAGGTGCAGTTGGCATTATAGGTTGTGGTCTTGTATTAGCACCTTACTGTGCTATAGATGAACCTCTTGGCAGCCTTGGGGTTGTTGGTCCAATTAGGATGAACTATGCGCGGGTCATGGCCCTTGTTGACTATACTGCTCAGGTTTTGAGCGAAAAAGTTAAATAATAGTCTAAAGGAGTCGTGACCATGGCAGAAAAAGAACAAAAAAATAAAGATATGGAGAATAAAGACGTAGGTATGGCAAAAAAAGAAGATAAAAAGGAGCAAAAACAAAAGGACGTTAAACAAAGTGAGGAGACTCAAAAGGAACTAAGTGTAGAAGAGCTTAAAAAACAGCTTGCTCAAAAAGAGCAAGAATTAAATGAAATGAAGGAAAAGGTCCTAAGGCTTGCTGCTGAGCTTGAAAACTTTAAAAAAAGGATTCAAAAAGAAAAGGAAGACCACATGCGTTATGCCTTAGAGACCTTTGCAAGAGAACTTTTACCATTCTTAGATAACTTAGAAAGGGCTATTAGTGCAGCAAAAGAGACAAAAGACATAGAAAAACTACTTGAAGGATTAGACCTAACTCTTTCTGGCTACTTTAAAACCTTAGAAAAATTTGGACTAAAGCCATTTGTAGCATTAGGAGAAAGGTTTGATCCCAATATTCATGAAGCCTTAGGTGTAGAAGAAAATGAAGAAGTAGATGAAAATACAGTTGTAAAAGAGTTGTTAAAAGGGTATAAACTTCATGATAGAGTGTTACGTCCTGCAATGGTTGTAGTATCTAAGAAGCCAAATAATAGTAGTAATAATGAGGGAAGTTCTTCTAATTAATTATACCCTCCTTTAATGTATTATATCAGAAGTTTTATGAAGGGGTCACTTGGTTGTGACCCCTTTTTGTTTTAGTATCTCAATTAGTTCCTTTGCATTTATTACAGCATTACCATCAAAGTCATTATCAAAAAATACAAATCCACCTCTAGAAGAGCTTTTTATAAAATTAGCCCAAGTGTTAAGCTCTTCTATAGTATAGCGAGATCTATAAAGTGCCTTAGAGCCATGTAGCCTTATATAAAGAAAGTCAGAGGTTATTTCATACGATATAGGATACCTGCCTGCAGTATCTGAGATACAAAGGGCTATATTGGCATCTTGTAATAATTTAAAGAATTCTTCTACCAAAAAGCTTTTATTCCTGATTTCAATTGTAGTCTTTATATTTGGGTCTAATTTATTTAAAAAATTTTTTACGATTTTATAGTCATACTTTAGACTTGGCGGCAACTGGAACAATATAGCGCCTAGTTTTTCTTTTAATAGTTCAACATCTTTGTATAGATTAGTCAGTGCCTCATCAACATCTACAAGTCTTTTTACATGTGTAATAAATCTATTTGCCTTTATAGAGAATAAAAAGCCTTTTGGTGTTATATCATACCATCTTTCAAATGTTTTTGACTTTAGCCTTCTATAAAATGTAGCATTTACTTCTACAGTAGAAAATCTTTCACAATAGAATTCTAACCATTTTCTTTGAGATATATTGCTTGGATAAAATATCTCTTTCCAATGTTTATAATTCCAACCAGATGTACCTATAAATACCTCATTCATATTTTTATCTTATGTACTTATATAAAAGATTTTCTATACCTTTTTTAATTGTCTGATTAACGGTCTTTGAACTTAGTGCTATTTGGGGCTTATCTATACTACCTTTTATAATTAAGTTGATCTTTGTTTGTCCATTTTTATTCTGTAAGAATTTTGTTATACTCTTAGATAATCTTATTTTTTGAATATATCTTGTGGGTAAATATAACTCAACAGGCATATAAATACTTTTATCAAATCCAACTTTTCCCTTTAATCTTAATTTTAACTTATCAGATGTCCATAGCCCATCTATAAAGACTTTTCCATGTTTTATGTGGAGGTTTCCTGCCGCCTTTTTAAAGGTTATATCAGATAATTTCTTTGTGTGTAAGAACTGCTCTAAGCTTAAAAGAATAGGGGTTTTCCTAAGGGATAAATCAGTAATCGAATACTTACCATCAGCATTTAGAGAGTTTTTGATCTGCTCAATATCTGTACCAACAGCATTATATAATAAGCTTAAATCTAAATTACCCTTAACATTATCAGCATGTTTAACTGCTAATTGATTTAATAAAATACCAAGATCAAGTTGTTTTATATCTAAACTACCATTTAAGTTCTTTTGATTTTTAACTTCTAAAGATGTATGTACTTTACCGTTTGCTATATAGCAGCTTAAAGGATTTATAGTTAGTTTGTTATTGTAGCTTTTAAATTTACCAAATACTTTTGATATAATTAGTTTGTTATATAAAACTTTATCAATATTTATCTTACCACTAATTATTAAGTTATTTGTGTTAGATAGATTATTTTTTTGTAGTTTATTATTTTTTGATAAATTCTTTTTAGAATTAATTTTTGTTTTTTTAGTTTTAGGTGCTATAGCATTAAAAAATGCTATTAGCTTATTAATATCTAGTTCTTTACTATTAATATTTATGTTAATATTAGGTTGGGTTAAATAATTAAATGCATCTATGTATAAATTAACTACTTGTTTTTCAAGGTCAACTGAACTATTAATATCAATTTTTTGAGTATTAAAGTTACCTTTTAAATTTAGTTTTGATATTTTATCTTTAATTATTGCTTTAGCATCTAATGTAATATTACCTTTGTAATTTAATTGATTCTCTTTAAAATTTAGATTATTAAGAACTATCTTTGAATTACTTATTACATGGATATCTGGTATTTTCTTTTGTAAATCCTTAAAATAAACATTTGCATTTTTAATTATTATTTGTTTAATAGCTAATATTAGTGGTAAGCCTTTTTTAACATTACTAGGCTTAGCTATATTTTTAGTTTCTATAGCCTTAGGCTTTTCTTTTTTTTGTAAATAAGTCAGATTAATATTGCCAGCTTTATCCCTTATTATAAAAAGGTATGGGGAATCTAACTCTATGTTAGATATATCTAATTGTCCATGTAACAAGGGCCAAAACTTATAGTAAAGAACAAATCTTTTAAGAGAAGATATATCTTTATCAGTATTGGGTTGTTTGATGTGTAAGTCTTTTACTACTATCCCTTTAAATAATCCTATATCTACAGAGCCAATTTCTACTTTAGTATGTAGGGCCTTTTCAGCTTGAACTGTAATAATGTTCTTTAATTTTTCTGGTGTAAAATATAGATGTATAAATAATGACAATATACCAATTATAATCAATATGGTTGCTAGTATAAGCCCAATGATTCTAACAAGTTGTCTCATATTTTTTTACCTTCCATCCACTTTTTTTGATTTTTTATTATTAAAAAGTAATTCTAACTAATTTAGCCTAAAGAGTCAGCTAAAAAAATGAAAAATTTTTTCAAAATCAGATATTGACTGATTGGGCTCATGTTGTTAGATTATCCCTCGCAAAATAAATGGTTCTTTAAAGTTTGATCAAAAAATTTAAGATAAATATAGAGAGGGTTCCCCGGTAGCTCAATCGGCAGAGCGGGTGGCTGTTAACCACTAGGTTGGCGGTTCGAGTCCGTCCCGGGGAGCCATTTT
>CAZODM010000075.1:0-9497 GCA_964578585.1 uncultured Desulfobacterales bacterium
CATCAAAATGGAGCTTATATAGCTAATCCAATTGGTACCCCAATAAATCAAATAGTATATGATTTATCTAATCATTCCTGTGATACTTGGACTCCATTAGCAGAAAGTTATTATACTATAATGCACTATTTTGAACAACAACCTTTAAATGCTACTGTTGCAGCATTTTATCCAGATCAAAGTAGTATGTGTATGTGTAATCATATGATGCAACCAGAAGACCCTTATTATATAAATGGTAAGTCCGTACCATGTATTAAAAGTTTTGTAATAATAGTAACAGATGGAGATTCAACTAAAGATATACATATTCCACAATTCTTGCAAGATTATGATCGTGATGGTAATGATACAATTAGAGTAAATGATCCTACAAATGATCCTGAGCTAACTTCAGATATTTGTTCCAGTGACTATTTAGATGATATAGCTCTCTATGCACATACTGTAGATTTAAGGCCAGATCTACCAGGGAATCAAACTCTTACTTTATTTACTATATATGCCTTTGGAAATGATGTTGCAGGTAAACAATTGTTAGAAGATGCAGCTAAAAATGGAGGTTTTATTGATCAAAATGGAAATAAAATTCCTGACTTACAGTCTGAGTGGGATAGTGATGGAGATGGTGTGCCAGATAACTTTTTTAGTGCGGCAGAGGGATCGGTTTTAGAAAGTGATTTATTTAAAGCATTTAGTACTATATTACAGCAAGCTTCATCTGGTACATCTGTAGCTATCTTATCAACTAGAGGAAGTGGTGAGGGATTTATATGTCAAGCATATTACAGATCTGAATATCCTGTATCTGGGAAGCTAGTTAATTGGCTTGGATTTTTAAGATCCTTTTGGGTGGATAGTAAAGGTAACCTAAGGGAGGATTCAAACAGTGATCATAGATTGGAAATTGATCAAGACAAGATTATTAAGTTCTTTACAGACACAGATGGTAAAACAAAGGTTAAAGTTTATAGTGTTAATGCTACAAATCCATATCCAGATCTTGATACTCATTCCTATACTGTTGAATCTATAGATAGTATAGTACCAATTTGGAATGCAGGGAAACTCTTACAAAAGAGAGATCCTTCTACTCGAAGGATATTTACCTATATTGGACCAACAGATATTTCAGATAATACTACTTATTTAAATGACAATCCTTTTGATTCTTCAGGAGAAGTTATTTCTTTTAATGCATCTAATGAAGCACTATTAGCCCCATATCTTGGAGTGTACTTTAATCAATATAAATATCTTGGTTCAAGTGAAGACGACCGAGCAACCAATTTAATAAAATATATAAGGGGCTATGATGCAGCTAGGTTATCTGGTAGTGTTAATGTCCGTTCAAGAGAGATTCCAGAAGATAACGGAACGCTCGCTACATGGAAATTAGGAGATATTATTCACTCTGCACCTGTAGTGGTTGGCGCTCCACCAGATAGGTTTGACTTTATTTATCATGACCAAAGCTACTATGCCTATTATCAGCATTATAAAAATCGGGAGGATGTGGTATATGTAGGTGCTAACGATGGGATGCTACATGCTTTTAGTGCTGGTAAAATTAATGCAACCTCTACTTCAACACAATACTTAGAAGTAAATGGTACAAAACTAGGAAGTGAGTTGTGGGCCTTTATCCCTGAAGATTTATTGCCACATTTAAAATGGCTTGCAGATCCAAACTATACCCATGTAGATTATGTAGATTTAACCCCAAAGGTATTTGATGCTAAGATATTTACTCCTGATTCTATTCACATAAATGGTTGGGGTACAGTATTAGTTTGTGGCCTTAGATTTGGAGGTAAATTTATATGGACATATAAATGCATGCATAAATCTACTGCTCATAATTTCTATCCTTGTTACTTTGCTATAGATGTAACAGATCCAAGGAATCCTCATTTATTATGGGAACGTACAATTCCTCCACAAAAGAATGCCAATTCTATATTTACAACGTCTTTCCCTAGTGTAGTAAAAGTGAAGAATAAATGGTACTTAGTATTTGGTACAGGCCCTACAGACTATGATGGCCTTAGTAACATAACTGCTGGAGTCTATATCCTTGATTTAAAAACAGGTAAATCTGTATCTGGAGACTCTCCTATTTTTAAGGCTCTAGAGAGTAATTCATTCTTTAATGGACCGATAGCATTAGATAAAAATCTAAATTACAATGTAGATGCTATATACTTTGGCGAGGATTACTATGATACCTCAACAAATGAAGATAAGGGTAAGATATATAAAATTTATATTCCAGCTATAAATGCTACTACTGGTTTATATGATCCCAGCAATACTATAAACTATAGTGATACCCCTATAAATCCTTTAGATCCTACGCTAAATTGGAGATTTGCCTGTATATTTGATGCCCCTGGACCAATTACAGCTCCTTTAGCAGTCTCTGTTGATCCAAAGAGTAGAGTTTGGATTTATGGAGGTACAGGTAGATACTATAATTCTTATGATAAATCAGACCTAAGCACTGGATATCTATTTGGATTTAAGGATCCATTCTATGATATGGATAAAGCAACATATGATAGTAATGCCACTTATTATGAAGAACTACCATCATATACAGGAAGTGTTCCATCTTCTACTTATCTAGTTAATTATACAAGCTTATTTAATGCAACTAATTATAGTGTATTTGCTAATTGGAGCGTAAATGGTACAAATGTATCTGGTAACTTTACAGGCAATTTCTATAGCTTACTTTCTGCTGTAGATAATACATGGGGATGGATTAGAGCTTTAGATCTGCAAGGGGAGCGTTCCCTAGTAAAACCAATATTATTTGGTGGTACGCTTCTTTACACTACCTTTAAACCTAATTCAGATATATGTAGCTTTGGAGGGCATAGTTATCTCTATGGACTCTATTATCTAACTGGTACAGCATATCCAAAGCCAGTATTTGAAGAAAATGTTCCTACAACACCTACAGGCGTTGTTCCATATAAGCTTGATTTAGGTGAAGGATTAGCATCTAAACCCGCTATCCATATGGGGAAAAGTACAACTACAGCATTTATACAACAAAGTAATGGAGAAATTATGAATGTGAAAATCCATCCCGCACATAATACACGTAGTGGTTTAACCTCGTGGGTAGATAGGTCGATAATAAAATAAAAATTATGAGACAAAATTTTAACAAGGGAGGTTATTATGAAGATAATGAGAAAATATAACATGTTGTCATCAATAGTTTTACTAATGTCTTTAATATTAATTACTACTATTACGTGGGCTGGTTCATTAAATATAAGAAAAGGAGAGACTATTGGTAAAATAGTCACTATTGTTAACAAAGTAGATTGTAAAAAGAAATTAGTTATTGCAACAGATACGGCATATAAAGTAGTAGCTCAAACTAAGATACTAGATGAAAAAAGAAATTCAATATCGCTTGATAAAGTTCCAGTACCTTGTGCTGCAGCTTTAACCTTTAGATATACCTCTAATGGATATCCTGTTTTGATGAGTATGTGGGTTATTAAGGGACCAAAGGCTATGAGACAATAAGAGAATTTTATATAGCAGATAAGAGAAAGAGGGGGGCTTAGATGCCCCTTTTTCTTTTTATATGCAGAAAAAATATATTATAATTTAAAACAAAATTTTAGAATTAGAAAAATGAGTAATTAATTATGTCACTAACATTTGCAGTACATCAACCTTCTTTTGCTCCTTGGCCGGGTTTTTTTTATAAGGCTTTTAATGTAGATAAATTTGTTCTCCTAGATGATGTGCAATTTCCAACTGGTTTCTCCTGGGTAAATCGAAATAGAATAAAAGGTCCAAAGGGTGTTATATGGCTTACGGTACCTGTCTTAAAGAAGGGTAGGGGACTTCAACAGATAAAAGATGTAGAATTACTTGATGAACCAAAATGGCGTAAAAAGCATCTACTTACCTTTGGACATTGTTATAGGATTGCTCCATTTTTTTCTGAAATATTTACATTTTTAGAAGGGTTATATAAAGATCCACCAAAGAAACTTATAGAGTTTAATCTTAAAATAATAGATTTTATTGCTGAGAAATTGGATCTTAATGATAAATTTTTATTACAGTCAGAACTTGGTATAAAGGGGAAACATAGTGAGCTAATCTATAATATAGCAAAAGCTTTGGGAGCCAAAACTTTTATAGCTCCAAGACCTGCGAAAGGACATTTAGATATAGAGTTTTTGAACAGTCATAATATAAAAGTAAAGTGGCTTGATTATAGAGCAATTTATTATCCTCAGCTTTGGGGGGATTTTTTAAAAGATTTATCTATTCTTGACTTGCTATTTTGTTATGGCAGCTATAGTAAAAATATAGTCTTTAACAATAAAAGATCAAAAGAGATATGGAAGCAAAATATCTAGAGGAGGAAGAAATGGAGTGTATATTTTGTAAAATTGCATCAAAAGAGATAAGTTCCTCTGTTGTATATGAAGATGATGAGATATTTGCCTTTAGGGATATAAATCCTGTTGCTCCATCTCATATTCTTATAATTCCCAAAAAACATATAGCTACTATAAATGATATTTCAGATGAAGACAAAACTCTTTTAGCTAAAATGATTTTAGTTGCCAAAAAGATTGCACAGGATGAAGGCTTTGCTAAAAAAGGGTATAGATTAGTTCTTAATTGTGAAAAAGATGGTGGACAAGAGGTGTTTCATATTCATCTTCATTTGATTGGTGGTAGAAAGATGAAATGGCCTCCAGGTTAAGTTTAGAGTTAATCTTTTAAGCTTCTAATATTAATTAATGAAGGTGAGGAGAATTATTATGAAAAACTCTTTTAAGGATATAAGGCTTGGGCTTATAGGTGGTGGGCAGATGGCTCAAGCACTTATTACTGGTATATTGAGTAAGAGTCTTCTCGATCCAGACCAGATATTTGTTTCTGATATCTCAGAAGAAAGGCTTTCCTTTCTTAAAGAGACCTTTCAAGTAAATACTACCCAAAATAATCTGGATGTTGCTAAAAAGTGCAATGTATTAATATTAGCAGTAAAGCCACAAGTAATAGAGCAAGTTTTATCTGAGTTGTCTAAAAAGGTTGGGTCAAAGCACCTTGTAATTTCTATTGCTGCAGGAATTACCATAGAGAGACTTGAGGCAGGTCTAAAGTCAGGTTGTAGAGTAATTAGAGTTATGCCTAACACCCCTGCACTTATTCAGGAGGCAGCCTCTGCACTTTGTAAAGGCAAAAATGCAACAGATGAAGATCTTGAGTTTGCTCTTTTGATCTTTTCTAATATAGGTAAGGCAGTAGTTGTTCCAGAGTCCATGATGGATGCTGTAACAGGACTTAGTGGAAGCGGACCTGCTTATTGCTTTTTATTTATAGAGGCATTAATCGATGCGGGAGTAAAGGAAGGGCTCCCAAGGCAGGTTGCACAAGCACTTGCAGTTCAAACAGTCATTGGGGCTGCCAAACTTATAGAAAATACATCAAAACCACCTTGTATCTTAAAGGAAATGGTTACAAGCCCAGGAGGTACTACTATAGCTGGTCTTTATAAACTAGAGAGAGCTGGTTTTAGAGGTATTGTTATGGAGGCAGTTGAAGCTGCAACCATGAGATCAAAGGAGCTAGGAAAAAGCTAGTTTTTTTCTAAAACTAAACACAGCGCCTTTGGATAACTTCTTCCACCTTCAAAGGCGCTTTTTTCAAATGATACCAGTTTAAATTTTGGAAGGAAGTGTTCGAGTAGTTCTTCTATCTCAAATCGTCTTGGGCCCCAATTGCCAGGTTCATCCTTACTGAAAACCTTTAGAATGAGAATGCCTTTTGGTTTTAATAAAGAATGTATATTTTCCACATAGCTATTGTGTTGTTCTGGTAAGAGACTATGAAAACATCCTCTGTCAATTGCTCCATCAAAGCTGCCAAGTTCTTTAATGCTGTTATCAGTGATATCTTTTTGAATAAAATTTATATCTAATAACTGGTATAGTTTTTTGGCTTTAGAAACAGCACCTTTTGCAATATCAATAGCTGTTACTTTATATCCTATAGCAGAAAGTCTAGCTGACTGAGTGCCAGGGCCGCATCCAATGTCAAGAATAGATGAAGGTATCGGGATGTATTTTGATAAGGCAATCTTTATATCAAAGTCTATATCTTCGTAATACCATGGAAGATTTTTAAAGGATAAATTTTTATATATATATTCCCACTTATTTTCAGGACTACTGTGGTATTGGTTTTTATTATGAGTAACTCTAGCCCTTGGACTCAAGGGTTCAATTTTTATTTCTATTTTATTCCCCTGGGGATCATTTAGTAATATTGACTCCTTATTTTTATCAAAATTAATTCCTATATCTTCTAGGTGTTTAATAAAGCGATCTATCCAAGTATCCAAGATAGAAAAACTTAAATGATACCTTAAGATGTCCTTATTTTTATCTTCTTTAATCCTAATTTTAGAATTACCAAGAAGGACTAATATATCCTCTTTTTCTTTTATGATTCCATAACCAAAGGTTTTTGAGTAAAAGAGGGCCAATTTCGTAGGCTTTTTTGTATAAAGGACTACTTCTTTAATACCTTCTAGAAAAAATACTGATTTTTTTTCGGTTCTCATAACTGTCCTTTGAATATTTGGTAACTTTTTAAGATATAAAAATATATCTTATTGTAGAAAACAAGATATAAAATCTAAAAAAAATTGTAGATTTTTATTTTAATACTTGACAGTAAAAGTTTTACCTCGTATATAGGGCACGCAACACAGCAAAAAAAAGATTTTTGTTTACTATTGCTAAACAAATTTATATAACTTGTAAGGCACATATGAGATGCCACTTAAGATTGGAGAGAAACTTAAAAGACTTAGGCTAGCTAACAATTTAACACAAGAGGAGCTAGCCAATAGGACTGGGTTGACAAAAGGCTATATAAGCCAGTTAGAGAGAGATTATACATCTCCTTCTTTAGCAACGTTAAAAGATATTTTGGATGTATTAGGAGAGGATTTAGCAGAATTTTTTAAACAGCCGCCTATAGAACAAGTAGTATATAAACGATCAGAAAGAATACTTACGGCAGACTCTGACGATAAGTTAAAAGTTGAGTTACTTGTTCAGGCATCACAAAAGCAGCAAATGGAGCCAGTTCTTGTTACTTTGGCTCCAGGTGGTAAAACATGGGAAGATCGATCCCATCAGGGACAGGAATTTGGTTTTGTAATAAAGGGTAATATTATTTTAGAGGTTGGAGGTAAGAGGCATCGATTAGAAGCAGGAGATTGTTTTTATTTTACTGCTGATCAGCGTCACAGAGTAGAAAATGAGGGTCCTTTTGAGGCCCAAATTTTGTGGGTAGTTACTCCACCTACTTTTTAAGGAGGGCAGAACAATGCAAGAAATTGAGTACGGTTTCGGACAGCACTTAATGATGGATGGTTATGGCTGTGATAGGGACAAATTAATGGATCTTAATGGTATTTATGATTTTTTAAACAACTATCCTAGTGAGATCGAGATGACAAAAATAATGCCCCCTTATGTGTTTAAATACACAGGTCAGGTACCAGAAGACTGGGGTATTTCAGGTTTTGTTCTAATTGCAGAGAGCCATATATCAATACATACATTCCCAGATAAGCTATATTTAAGTCTTGATATATTTTCATGTAAGTCTTTTGACGCACAAAAGGCCATAAGAAGGATTAAAGATATATTTAATATCAAAAAGGCAGAGATAAAGCTTTTGGACAGAGGACATGAGTTCCCTAAGGTAATAAGAAAGGTAGAAAATTTTGTACGTCAACAACGTTCTAGAATGACTGTATAGGATATGCAATTTCTTGGAACAGAGATCCCATCTATCAGTATAAAAGAGGCACAGGCAGTTATATTGCCTGTGCCTTTTGATGCTAGTGTGTGTTATAAACCAGGAGCTAGATTTGCACCTCAACGTATATTAAGCGCTTCTAGTGCACTTGAACTCTATGATGAGGAGCTAGATATAGAACCTTTTAGATGCGGGATATTTACTCTTGAACCTATAGATGTTCCTATTGATCCTTATATCTTATCTGCAAGAGTAAAAGAGATAGTACAAAATATAGTTAAAAGTAAAAAGCTTCCTGTATTAATTGGAGGAGATCATAGTATATCGATAGGTGCAATAAAGGCAATTTTAGAAATTCAGAAAGACAAAGGGGAGTCTTTAACAGTTTTACAGTTTGATGCTCATACAGATTTAAGGGATGAATATCAGGGTAGCAAGTATAGTCATGCCTGTGTGATGAGAAGGGCGGTTGAAGATGGTGCTTGTGTTATACAAGTTGGTATAAGATCTCTTAGTAAAGAAGAAAAACAATTTCTTGATAAACATGGTTTTAAACCCTTATGGGCAAAAGATATCTATAATAACTACCATAGCGTAAAATCTAAGATATTAAGCATGATAACCGACCCTTTGTACATTACTATTGATCTTGACTGTTTAGACCCTTCAATTATGCCAGATGTAGGTACTCCTGAACCTGGAGGGCTTAATTGGTATCAATTGATAGGTATATTAAAAGATATCTGTTTAAATACTAAAGTATTAGGATTTGATATAGTTGAGTTATGTCCTCATAGCATAGCATCACCAAGTGAATATTTAGCAGCCCGTCTTTTATACAAAATTTTAGGATATATCTTTTATTCAAGTATCAATAAAAGCAAATAAGTTATGAATACTCTTGTAAAGAAAGAACCTACTTCTCAAATACTTGTTGAAGTTGAAGGGGTGTATTTTTATCGAAATGAACACCTTATCTTAAAAGATATAAATTTAACGATTAAAGAAGGAGATTTTTTGGCAATTATAGGTCCTAACGGGGCAGGCAAGACCACTCTTTTAAAGATTATTTTGGGGCTTCTCTCTCCCAATAAAGGAACAGTCAGGATAATGGGGATAGAAAGAGATAAGTTTAATAAAAGATATTTGATTGGATATGTTCCCCAAAAGGCAACTCATACTGATAGTCTTTTCCCAATATCTGCAAAAGAGGTTGTTTCTTTAGGGCTTTTGTCAGCTAAAAAGTTTCCAAAATGGTTCTCTCACGGAGATAAAAAAAAGATAGAGATTGCTTTAAAAAAAGTGGGGATGGAAGAGTTTAAAAATGTACGTTTAGCCCATCTTTCAGGAGGACAACAACAACGGATATTTATTGCAAGGGCAATTGTTAATGAGCCTAAAATATTGTTTTTAGATGAGCCAACAGCAGGAATAGATGCACTTGCTCAAGAAGAATTTTATGACATGCTAAAAGAGCTTCATGAACAAGGTATTACAATAGTAATGGTTACCCATGACATAGGAGTAGTTAATAAATACGTAAATAAGGTAGCATGTCTTAACCAAAAGCTTGTCTTTCATGGCACTCATGAAGAATTCTGTTCATCTCCAAGGGCACAGGAATTAATCCCAGGGGATCACCATTTGGTTGTTCATAGGCATTAATA
>CAZODM010000076.1:0-9167 GCA_964578585.1 uncultured Desulfobacterales bacterium
CTTGACAGTTTGTAAGAATCTTGGTATCAACTGCATCGCTAAGGTTGTTTATTTGAGTTTTTGTGTTATTTTATGTTATAGACTAAAGGCGCGTAGCTCAGGGGGAGAGCGCTACCTTGACGCGGTAGAAGTCGGCGGTTCGATCCCGCCCGCGCCTACCATTATAGAATAAACCCTCCTCGGAGGTCTATAATTAAGGCATCTTTTTGGCCCCCTTGTGAGGGCAAAAGATGCCTTTTTTGGCTTATGGTCAACTCTGGGGCTTTAAAAAGGGGTAATTATGGCAGATACTATAAAAGTAATCCTTTCTGATAAAACATTAGAGGTAGAAAAAGGGGTATTAGCAGAACAGATTCTTTTAGAAAGTCTAAGTAAAAAACAAAAAAAGGCTTTAATCCTAGCCAAAGTAGATGGACAATTAAAGGATTTAACCACCCCTTTAGTTTCAGATTGCCATTTAGAGCCAGTTTTTAAGGATGCTCCAGAGGCGCTTGAGGTATTAAGACATACTTGTGCACATGTGCTTGCACAGGCAGTAAAGGAACTTTTTCCCTCAGCAAAGCTTGGTATTGGTCCCGCTATTGAAAATGGTTTTTATTATGATTTTGACTATGAGCGTCCATTTACTCCTGAAGATTTAGAAAAGATATCTAAGAAGATGGAAGAGATTATAAAAAAGGCTCTTCCTCTTAAACGAGAAGATATGAGCATTGAAGATGCTCAAAAGAGGCTAGAAGATGCCAAAGAAGTCTATAAATTGGAACTCCTCGATCAATTAAAGGAGCAGGGGGAAAAGGTTGTATCCTTTTATACTCAAGGGGATTTCTTTGATCTGTGTAAGGGGCCACATCTAAAAGATACTGGAAAGATATCTTGTTTTAAGCTATTGCATGTTGCTGGGGCTTATTGGCTTGGTGATGAGACCAGGCCTATGCTTCAACGAATTTATGGTACAGCATTCTTTGATAAAAAAGAGTTAAAAACATATTTAAATAGATTAGAGGAAGCAAAAAGAAGAGATCATAGACGTATTGGAAAAGACCTTGAACTATTTTCCATATCTGAAGAAATAGGTCCGGGGCTTATTTTGTGGCATCCAAAGGGTGCTCTTGTACGAAAGATAATAGAAGATTTTTGGCGTGATGAACATTTAAGGCGAGGTTATAGTCTTCTTTTTACTCCTCATATTGCCAAAAGGCAGCTTTGGGCTACAAGTGGACATTTAGATTTTTATGCAGAAAATATGTATGCTCCCATGGAAATAGATGAAGTAAGTTACCAACTTAAGCCCATGAACTGTCCATTTCATATTGCAATCTATAATAGTAGACGTCGTTCTTATAGAGAACTTCCTTTGAGATGGTGTGAGATTGGCACTGTATATCGTTATGAGAGGACAGGAACCCTTCATGGACTTATGAGGGTGAGAGGATTTACACAAGATGATGCCCATATATTTTGTCGTCCAGATCAACTCTCAAAAGAGATAGAAGAAGTGCTAGATATGACTCTTTATGTTTTAAGAGTATTTGGATTTGACAGATATGATATATATCTTTCTACCCGGCCAGAAAAATATGTAGGGACAGAAGAGAATTGGCAACGTGCTACTAGTGCACTTGAAGATGCGCTAAAAAAGCAAGGGCTTTCCTATGAGATTGATCCAGGTGAAGGTGTTTTCTATGGTCCTAAGATAGATATAAAAATAAAAGATTGTCTTGATCGTTCTTGGCAGTGTTCTACTATTCAGGTAGATTTTAATTTACCTGAGCGTTTTGATATGAAATATATGGGCGAAGATGGTTCTCTGCATACCCCAATTATGGTTCATAGAGCACTTCTTGGTTCTTTTGAGAGATTTTTTGGTGTTCTAATAGAACACTATGCTGGAGCATTTCCTGTGTGGCTTGCACCAGTTCAGGCAATAGTGCTTACTGTTACAGATAGACAAAATGATTGGGCAAAAGAGGTGGAAAAAAGGCTTTTAGAACTTGGAGTTAGAGTCGAAACAGATTTAAGAAATGAAAAACTTGGCAAAAAGATTAGAGAAGCCCAGCTTCAAAAGATTCCATATATGCTTATAGTAGGTGATAAAGAGCTTGAATCAAAGACACTAAGTCCAAGGACTAGAAAAGGTGAGACCCTAGAGGCAATGGATATCGAAAGTTTTTATGCCTTATTAAAGAAAGAATGTGAAGAACCTTTTAAAAAGGCAAAAGCAGGTAATAGGCAATAAAAGTTAAAAAATATCTTAATCTTAAAGGGTTATTTTGTTATATTATTGTTTTGTAATCTTTAAGTAGGTTTTTTTATGGTCCCAAATTGGTTATGGATCTTTTTAAGTGGTATACCCCTAGTATTACAGATGGGGGAGGAGGTGCAGCATCGCAAGCAAAGGTAAAAGGGTAAATGTAAACTGGCAGATTAAGGCCCGTGAGGTTCGGCTTATTAATGAAGATGGAAAACAGGTAGGTATTGTGCCGATAGAAGAGGCAAGAAGGCTTGCTGAAGAGGCAGGTCTTGACCTTGTAGAGGTTGCTCCAAATGCAGATCCTCCTGTTTGCCGTATAATGGACTATGGGAAATATAAATATGAGCAGAGTAAAAAGGCGCAGGAGGCCAAGAAACGCCAGACCATTATCCAGGTAAAAGAGATTAAAATGCGTCCTAGGACTGATGTCCATGATTTAAATGTAAAGAAGAAAAAGATTAGGAAGTTTTTAGAAGCAGGTAATAAAGTTAAGGTAACAGTTCGTTTTAGAGGACGTGAGATAGTTCATTCCAATTTGGGTCTTGAGATGCTTAAGAAGATTGCAGAAGAGATGTCAGATATATCTCGTCCTGAACACATGCCTAGCATGGAGGGCGGGACGATGTGTATGATATTAGCTCCTGTAAAAAAGGATTGACCTTATAGAGATTGCAGGTTACTAATTGCGGTTAGCTCTTCTTTAAAGAGGGGCAACTTATTGATTTAAAAGAATTTTGATATTAAGGAGATAGTTATGCCAAAAATAAAGACTAAAAGAGGAGCGGCAAAGCGTTTTAAAAAGACAGCAAAGGGGAAATTAGTACATTTCCCTGCTGGCAAAAGCCATCTTCTTACCCATAAGACAAGAAAACGTAAGAGACGCTTAAGAAAGGCTAAGGTAGTTTCTAAGACAATGGCTCCTACTTTAAATAGGATGATGCCATTTCTTTAAAGATTTAGCAGTTATAATAAAAAATAAATATTTTTTGATGAGGAGAGTGTAAAATGCCACGCGTAAAAAGAGGTTTTAAGGCTCGTAGGCGTAGGAAAAAGATATTAAAGATGGCAAAAGGTTATTGGGGTGCCCGCCATCGCTGTTACAAGATGGCTAAAGAGACTGTTGAACGCGGACTTGTTTATGCCTATAGAGACAGGAAGACAAAGAAAAGAAATTACCGTAGGCTTTGGATTACAAGAATTAATGCTGCTTGTAGGTTAAATGGTATTTCATATTCCAAGTTTATGGGTGGTCTTAAAAAGGCAGGTATTGAGTTAGATCGTAAGGTACTAGCAGATTTAGCTGTTACAGAACCGGAAGTCTTTTCTAATCTAACTAAAATAGCACAAAATGCATAAAGAAATAGAAGGAATATTAAAGCGTGCCCGACAAGAGATAAAAGAGGCTAAGGATCCAAAATCTCTTGAGGCGATAAGGATAAAGTTTTTAGGTAGAAAGGGAGAGATTACTTTAGCCTTTAAAAGGCTTTCTACCCTTTCTCAAGAAGAACGTCCTAAGGTTGGAAGGCTTTTAAACGAAGCCAAAAAGGAGATAGAATCTCTTTTAAAGGATAAAGATAAATCCTTTAAAGAGTCGGCCACAACCTCTTTATATAAAGATGGTCTTGGGTGGCTAAAGGGTGTACTTGATCCATCTTTACCTGGTCGAAGGCAGCCGATAGGTAGACTTCATCCTATTACGCAGGTAATGGATGAGATATGTGCAGTGTTTAAATCAATGGGTTTTTCCATTGCAGAGGGGCCTGAGGTAGAAGAAGATTTTTATAATTTTGAGGCACTTAATATCCCCCCAAATCATCCTGCCAGAGATATGCAAGATACTTTTTACATTGATGATAAAGTACTTCTTCGCACTCATACGTCTCCTATTCAAATACGAACTATGAAGTCTAAAAAACCACCCATAAGGATTGTTGCTCCGGGTAAAGTATATAGATGTGATTCAGATGTTACTCATACTCCTATGTTTCATCAGGTAGAAGGTTTGATGGTGGATAAAGATGTCTCTTTTTCTCAACTAAAGGGTACGCTTACTCAATTTATCCATAAGATTTTTGATCCTCAAACAAAAGTGCGCTTTCGCCCAAGTTATTTTCCCTTTACAGAACCGAGTGCTGAAGTAGACATTCAATGTGTAAATTGTAGGGGAAAAGGTTGTAGAGTATGTGGCTATACCGGTTGGCTTGAAGTCTTAGGAGCCGGTATGGTCCATCCGGCTGTGTTTAGAAATGTAGGTTATGATCCTAATGAGCTTACAGGATTTGCCTTTGGATTGGGTGTTGAGCGCATTGCAATGTTAAAATATAGTATTGACGATATCCGACTTTTCTACGATAACGATATCCGATTTTTGGATCAGTTTTAGATAAAGGATTTAGGTCATGTTGATTTTGACATCATGGCTCAGAGAATTTGTACGTTTTGATGCCCCAGTTGATAAATTGGCCTACGACCTTACAATGGCAGGGCTTGAGATAGAAGGAGTTGAGCCTGCTTACAAAGATCTTGATAAGGTTGTAGTAGGTAAAATAGTGGAGTCAAAACCAATTAATGAAGAACTACGCAAGCTAAAGATTTGTAAGGTAGATATAGGCAGCGAAGTAGTACAAGTTGTATGTGGTGCTCCAAATGCTAAAGAGGGTATCTTTGCCCCTGTAGTTTTAGATGGTGCACAGCTTTTAGGTGGTGAAAAGATAGAAAAGACAAAGATACATGGTGTAGTCTCTGAGGCAATGCTTGCTAGTGAAAAGGAGTTATACTTAGGCGATGATAGCTGGGGCTTAATGGAGTTAGATCCAGAAAAAGAGCCTAAGCCAGGCCAATCCTTAAAAGATTTTTTAGGATTAGAAGATTGGATACTTGAGGTCTCAATAACCCCTAATAGGCCAGATTGTCTAAGTGTTCTTGGAGTTGCTAGAGAGATAAGTGCAATTTATAAACTTCCCTTAAAAGATGATCTTTATTTAGCTCTTATGGGTATTGTGATGCCCAGAGGTAAAAAGAATCCAAAAGAGCAAAGTAATTCAATTAGTGCTAAAGATGCACAAAATTTACAGGAGATACCCGTTGAGATAGAGATAGAAGATAAAGAGCATTGTTTCAGATACTGTGGTTTAGTTCTTAAGGATATAAAAGTTGAGGATTCTCCAAGTCTTATAAAGAGGAGACTTTATTCATGTGGGATGAGGCCTATAAATAATGTAGTTGATATTACAAATTATGTACTTTTAGAAAGAGGGCAGCCTTTACATGCATTTGATCTTGATAAGCTCTCTGGTCCAAAGATTATTGTACGAAGTGCAAGGCAGGGAGAGTCCATAGTAACTTTAGATGGTAAAGAGAGAAAACTAGAACCTGGAATGCTTGTAATTGCAGATGCTGAAAAGCCTGTTGCTATTGCAGGGGTGATGGGAGGATTAGAGAGCGAGGTTACTAAAGATACCAAAAGGATTCTTTTAGAGAGTGCATGTTTTGAACCAATACAGGTAAGGATTACTCGTAAAAAGCTAAAGCTTAATACTGAGGCCTCTTATAGGTTTGAAAGAGCAGTAGATCCAGAAGGAGTACTACCAGGTATTCAGCGGGCTATGGGGCTTATGGTTCAATATTGTCTTGCTAGGCCATGTGGCCCTCCTATAGATATTTATACGAATCGATTTAAGCCTATTGCTATAACTTTAGAGCCTAAAAAGGTGAACAAGGTACTTGGTACTGATCTCACTAGAGAGCAGATGGTAAGGCTTCTTCTTTCTATTCGAATGGGGATGGAAGAGGAACAGATTGATCTTAAGGGAGACGAACAAATAGTTTGTTATCCACCACCTTATCGCAGCGATTTAAAGGAAGATATTGATCTTATAGAAGAAATTGCAAGGCTCTATGGCTATGACAATATAGAAACCACACTTCCTGTTGCAGAGCTTGTACCTGCTATAGAATCTAGTAGTGAGCGTTTGATATCTAAAGTAAGGCATATATTAAATGCCTATGGACTTACAGAGATTATTTCTTATAGCTTTTGCTCTCCAAAGGATATAAGAGCCCTTGGTTTTAAAAAGGATGATCCTAGGCTTAAGTGGGTAGCTCTTAAAAATCCTTTAACAGAAGAGCACTCTGTGTTAAGGACCGAGCTTATATCTTGTTTATTAAATACTGCTTCAAGAAACATTTCTTATAGGAATTTAGATATAAAGATATTTGAGATTGGCAAAACTTTTATAAACAGAGGTAGAGAGAGACTCCCTGAAGAAGAATTAAGACTTTGTGGACTCATGACTGGTAAAAGATATCCAGTTTCATGGGCACTTCCTCAGTCAAGTGTAGATCTTTTTGATTTAAAGGCAGTGGTTGAGACATTATTAGATGAGGTATGTGGTGCAAATTCATGGAATATAAAGTTAAATGCAAAGACTGAGCCTTACTATTTACCAGGGACTTCTATAGAATTTTTTGATCCAAATGCCAAATTAATAGGTAGTCTTGGACAGGTGGATCCAAAGGTATTAAGACATTTTGATATTGAAAAGGCTTCAGTTTTTGTGTTTGATTTATCTTTACCTGTGCTTGAAAATTGGATTGATAGAAAGATTGTATTTAGACAAATACCTAGATTCCCAGCGGTTGAAAGAGATATTGCAGTCATAGTAGATAAACATGTTCCAGCTCTGGATTTAGTAGATTTTGTAAAATCTAAAGATATTGAGTTATTAGAAGAAATATGTATATTTGATGTCTATACTGGTAAGCCTATACCTAAGGATAAAAAGAGTATAGGTCTTAGGTTTAGATATAGGGCGAAAGATCATACTCTTACAGAAGAGGAAATCAACTCAGTGCATAAGCCACTGGTTGATTCTATATTAAAACAATTTAAGGCGGAGCTTAGGGCATAAATGAGTACACTTACAAAAAGAGAGATAGCAGAGCAGGTTAGTTCTAAACTAGGTTTTTCTATCAGAAATAGCCTTCAGTTAGTCAATGATGTTTTTGAGCTAATGAAGGCTGCATTAAAAGATGGACAAGAGATCAAGATTGTCCGTTTTGGAACTTGGAGGCCTGTAGAGAGAAAGGAGAGAAAAGGGATTAGCCCTGCAGATGGTTCTCCTATAGTTATTGCAGGTCGTAGAACAGTTGCGTTTCATCCAAGCCGTACCCTTAAAAAGATCATAAACTCAGAAGAATAAGAATTTTTAAAAGATTTTTAAAGGGTAGGCTCCAAAAGGGATTTTTTAAAAGTGTTATGAGTGGGGCCAGCTCCAGACAACCAAGATATTTTACTATTGGACAAGTGAGTAAAAAGATGGGTCTGGAGCCCCACGTTCTTAGATATTGGGAAAAAGAATTTGAGGAGATAAGGCCCAGACGTATCTCTGGGAGAAGACTTTATAGAGCAATTGATGTTGCTTATATTCGTTTAATACACCATTTGCTCTATAAAGAAGGTTTTACTATTTCTGGAGCCAAAAAAAGATTAAAAGAGCTTAAACTTGGTACTAAAGAAGACATTGACCAATATCTAGTATCAAAAAGGCTCAATACTAAAAACTCAGGTTTAATTAGCTCAAAAAGCTCTAAAGAAATAGATATTTTTAATAGCTTACGAGAAATCAAGACGGAACTTTTAAAGATAGTTGATATGCTTAAATAGCAAATGACTAAAATGGATGATAAAACATATCAAAAACTAAAAACGTTACGCTCTAGAATAGATCAAATAGACATAGAGTTAGTCAAACTCCTTCAAGAACGGCTTAGGCTTGCTGTTGAGATAGGAAAAACAAAAGCACAGGCTCAAAAAGAGCCCCTTGATCTAGTCCGAGAAAAAGAAGTCATACAACATATACTTGAAGAAAATGAGGATATTTTCCCCCCTGCAGGATTAAAGGTAATATTTAGTGAGATAATATCTGCCTGTAGAAATGCACAAAGGCCTGCTAATGTAGCCTATTTAGGCCCAGAGACAACCTTTACACACATGGCAGCAGCGAGATTTTTTGGACATGCCCCAAGATTTTTACCCTGTGGTAGTATCACAGAGGTATTTGAAGAGGTAGAGAGAAATAGAGTAGATTATGGAGTAATTCCAGTAGAGAACTCTGTAGAAGGAACTGTAGCACTAACCTTAGATGGACTGTATGACTTTAATGTAAAGGTATGTGGGGAAGTCTATCTGCCAATTTCACATTATTTAATTAATCAAAGTGGTAGAATAGATAAAATAAAAAGAATTTTATCTCATCCTCATGCACTTGCTCAGTGTCGTATTTGGTTACAGAGGAATCTTCCAGCAGTACCAACAGAGGCAGTTGTAAGTACAGCTCAAGCAGCTAGGTGGGCAGCAGTAGATCCTGATATAGCAGCTATTGCAAGTCCTTTAGCAGCAAGGACATATAATCTTCAAATTGTTGCAAGGCGTATAGAAGATTATGAAGGAAATACCACAAGATTTTTGGTTTTAGGACATCATTGTCCAAGATCAAGTGGTAATGATAAGACCTCATTGTTATTAAGTCTTGAGGATAAACCTGGTTCTTTATTTAGACTCCTTGAGCCTCTTGCTAAGAGAGGAATCAATCTTACAAAGATTCAGTCACGTCCAGTTAAAAATGAGCCCTGGCGTTATCTGTTCTATGTAGATGTGGTAGGACATATTGATGATCCTATAGTACATGAAGGTATCAAGGCTATAGAGAAAGGATGTACCTTTTTAAGGTGGCTTGGTTCTTATCCAATGGGTGAGATGGTAGATACAATATGTGATCCGCCTCAAAGGGATAATAAATAACTATCAAAGAAAAAATTTTGTTTTTTCCTATTTAGTTCCTTACTTAGGATAAAATAAAAGAGGGGCAATTATTGCCCCTCTTTTTTATGAATTACATACAAATTTTATTAGCTT
>CAZODM010000077.1:0-9087 GCA_964578585.1 uncultured Desulfobacterales bacterium
AAGTCTTATAAAGAAAAGATGCCTCTACAAAAAAGTATTGTTTGTTTTTTGTTTTTTATGTATGTTAGTACTAACTAACATAAGGAGTACAAATGACAAACTCTAAATCCACAAAAGATAAGATTATTGAGGCTGCATATAATTGTTTTTCACAAAAGGGCTATATTGCTACAAGTACAAAAGAGATTGCAAACAGAGCTGGAGTGTCAGAGGTTACACTTTTTAGACATTTTGGTACTAAAGAGGGCATATTTGAGGCTGTAATTAGGAGTTATTCAATAATCCCTGATCTTAAAAAGATATCCATAGAGACACAAAAGTATGATTTAGAAGACATATTAATCTTTGTAGGAAAAAGGATGTATTATACCCTTTTAAAAAAGGAAAAATTTATAAGGATATTATTTTCTGAAATCAATAAACACCCCGGCATACTTTCAGGGATATATGAAAAGTTTATAAAAGATATAGATGAGCTTCTTGTTTCTATCCTTTTAAAAAAGCAGCATCAGTATCCCATAAAGGACTTAGATATGAATATTGCAGTAAAGTCCTTTATAGGGATGATATTTTCATACTTTCAGACCAATGAGATATTCTTAAATAGATCCATATCTGATGAAGAGTTGGATCGAGTTCTTAAGAGTTTTGTAGAGATATTTTTAGAAGGCATAAGGGCAAACTAGGTGAAAGTGATGAAAAAGGATATTAGAGTCTGTCTTTTGCTCATTATTTTTAGCCTTTTGTTTTTAACCCTTGCCAGTGCTAAAGAACCCAACAATAAGAATCCTCAAGCCCATGTATTTGTACCTGAAGTTGATGTGTATCGAATTAGTCCAGCCAAAGATGTACCTATAATACTTACATATCCTGCTAGGACAAAAAGTATAAGAAGTGTAACAATTGTTTCTAGAGTTAGTGGTTTTTTAGAAAAGAGATTTTTTTCTGAGGGAAGTTATGTGAAAAAGGGCTCGCTCCTTTTTAAGATAGAGCCTGATATTTACAAGGCTAGGGTAGAAGAGGCTAGAGCTGATTTTATGCAGGCATTAGCCCTTTTTAAAAAGGCTAGGGGTGATTGGTTTAGGGCAAAAGAATCATTTAAAGAAAATGTAATAAGTGTACAAAAGAAAGATGCAGCAAAGTATGCATATGAGATGGCAAAAGCCAATCTTCTTTCTAAAAAGGCTTTATTAAAAGAAGCGGAGATAAATCTAAATTATACTAATGTCAGAGCAACTATCAGTGGATTTACTGGGCTTAAAAAGGTAGATGAAGGGGCGTTTTTAAAGGTTAATACTCCATTAGTACAAATAACTCAGATAAATCCTATTTATGTAGAATTTTCTATACCTGAGACAGATGTTAATAAATATGGTTTTATTAAAAATAGAGATAAGTATCTAAAATCCTTAAAAGTAAGGCTTATTTTATCAGCAAGGAGCTATCCATTAGAAGGTAAAATCAATTTTATAGGTATATCCATTGATAAAGATACTGATACCCTTAAGATAAGAGCAATTTTCCCTAATCCTTCTTATAAGTTACTTCCAAATGAGTTTGTAAGAGTTAAGCTTTTAGGTCTTTATAAAAGACACATCCTGTTAATTCCTCAAAGGGCATTATTACAAAATAGTTATGGAACAATGGTCTTTGTTATAAAAAACGGCAAAGCCTATGCCAGAATAGTTCATATAGATGGGACAATAGGGAATTTTTATATTGTTAAAAAGGGATTAAATCCTGGGGATCTTATTGCTGTAGATAACTTTTTTAAACTTCGAAATGCTATAGCTGTAAAGATAGATAAGATCCTTGGAGATTAATAGATGATATCAAGGTTTTTTATAGATAGGCCAAGGTTTGCAGTTGTTATTGCTATATTAATTGTAATAGCTGGGGCAATTTCAATCAAAAACCTTCCTGTTAAAGAATATCCTACACTTACACCCCCTCAAATTACCATTCATGCAATATATCCAGGAGCAGATGCACAGACTGTAGCAAAGACTGTAGCAGCACCTTTGGAAGAGGCTATAAATGGTGTAGAAAACGTCATATATATGACTTCTACAGCTTCATCCAATGGGGTGTTAAATATAAGTGTCTATTTTAAAGTAGGTACTAATCCAGATATAGCCAAGATTGATGTAACAAATAGGGTACAAACAGCCCTTAGCAAATTACCAGAAGTTGTTAGAAGACAAGGGATTGATATTAGAAAGAGAAGTCCAGATATATTAAAGATCTATGCGTTTGTATCTAAAGAGAAGAGACGCAATATTTCAAATCTTGCAACCTATGTAAAATTAAACATCGCAGATGCCATAAAACGAGTTAAAGGAGTAGGAGATGTTGTTATCTTTGGAAGTAAGCAATATTCTATGAGAATATGGCTTATACCAGATAAGTTAGCAGAGTTTAATCTAACCCCCTTAGATGTCTATAATGCAATTAGAAGACAAAATGAAGAGTTTTCTGCAGGAGGTATTGCTCAAGCACCTACAAATAAAACTTATACCTTTAGCTATTCAGTTAAAGGGGCAAGTAGGTTTGATACTGTAAAGAAGTTTGAGGATATTATAATACGATCTAATCCAGATGGTTCTTGCTTAAGATTAAAAGACATTGCCAGAGTTTGTCTTGGAAGTGAAAACTACTATGTAAATACATATTATAATGGAAGTCCTGCTGTTTTTATGGGGATTTACCTTTCCCCAGGTGCTAATGCCCTTGAGGTTTCCAAAGTTGTCACTAAAGAGATGAGACAACTTTCAAAGAATTTCCCTTCAGATATAAGATATTATGTACCCTATAATCCTACCCAATTTATTAGGGCCTCTATAAAAGAGATAACTGACACATTAGTCATTGCAATTGTTTTAGTTATATGTGTAGTTTACTTATTTTTAGGGGACATAAGAGCAACGCTTATTCCTATATTAGCCATTCCTGTTTCGATAATTGGTACATTTGCAGGGCTATATATTTTTGGTTTTTCAATAAATCTTTTGACTCTTTTTGGTCTCGTGCTTGCCATTGGGCTTGTTGTAGATGATGCAATAGTAGTTATAGAAAACGTAGAAAGAGTAATTAGAGAGGAAAAGCTTTCAGTTAAAGATGCTACTACTAGGGCAATGAAAGAGCTTACTTCTCCTATCGTAGCTATAGTGTTGGTTTTATCTGCTGTTTTTATCCCTGCAGCTTTTATTGGTGGTTTTAGTGGAAAGATGTTTCAGCAGTTTGCCATAACCATTACTATTTCTATGGTAATATCTGGTATAGTTGCCCTTACATTGACTCCTGCTTTATGTGTAGTCTTTTTGAGAGATAGAGAGATAACTCCTGTATTTTTTATACGATATTTTAGATCATTCTTTGATAAGGTTGTTGTTAGATTTACAAAAACTGTAAGGATAATGTTTAAGCTATTGTTTTTAGATATCTTGATATATGTTGGTATTGTCTTTTTTATATTCTTTTTAGTCCATAGGCTACCCACAGGTCTTGTCCCAAGAGAAGATACAGGTTCTCTTTTTATTGTTACATATACAATGCCTGCTACCTCCCTTAAGCGGACACAGCAGGTTGTGCACAAGATTGAAAGAAAGATATTAAAAAATCCGTTGTTTAATGAGATTGCTTCTGTGGTTGGACTTGATCTATCGTCTTTTTCTTACAAGACAAATGCTGCTACTAGTTTTGTACATCTTATAGATTGGAGCAAGAGAAGAGGGAAAAATGAGAGTTCTATTCAAATTGCAAGATTACTTACAATGGAATTTTGGAAAAACAAAAACGCCATGATATTTGCTGTAAACCCTCCTCCTATTAAAGGAATGAGCATGACTGGAGGGTTTGAGATGTATGTACAAGATAGAACAGGGGGCTCTATTGCCAGATTTAATAATCTTGTTCACAAGATTGTATACATAGCTAACAGAAGCAAGGAGTTAATGGGTGTAAGGACGAGTTTTGATACAAATGTAGCACAATATAAGATTAGGGTTGATAGAGAAAAGGCAAAGGCATTAGGAGTCAATATAAATGATATTTATAGGACCTTACAAATGACCTTTGGTAAGGCATATGTAAATGACTTTAATATATATGGCCAAATATTTCATGTAGATATGGAATCTCTATCTTCTTTTCGTTCAAGCATTAAAGATTATAGGTATGTATATGTACGTTCTAAGAGTGGTGCTCTAATTCCTATTAGCGACTTAGTTGAGGTAAAACGCGGTGTTGCTCCATCTGTTGTAGAGAGGTTTAACATGTTTCCTGCAGCCAAAATAGTTGGTAGCGCAAAGCCTGGTTATAGCTCAGGAGATGCAATGAAAAGAATAGCAGAAATAGCAAGGAGGGTTTTACCTCAAGGCTATACTATATCTTGGGCTGGCACATCATATCAAGAGAAAACAGTACAGAGGAAGGGAAACTTTGTCTACATATTTTCCCTAATCTTTGTATTTTTAATACTGGTAGCCCTTTATGAGAGTTGGACTATACCAATAGCCATAATGTTTACAGTCCCTTTTGCTGTACTTGGTGCATTGGTTGGACTTTTTTTAATGCATCTTGAGAATGATATTTATATGCAAGTAGGCATTATAACGCTTATTGGATTAACAGTTAAAAATGCCATTTTAATGGTTGAGTTTGCAGAAGAAAACAGAAGACATCGTCTAATGGAGCTAAAGGATGCGGCATTAGAGGCAGCAAGGGTGAGGTTTAGACCTATTATGATGACCTCTATTGCCTTTGTTGCAGGTTCTCTTCCCCTTGTTCTAAGTACTGGTGCAGGGGCAAACAGTAGACATGTAATAGGTAATACTGTGGTATGGGGAATGGTTGTTGCCACGTTTATAGGGACACTGTTTATTCCGATCTTTTATTACCTTGTGATAAAATCAAGGACTTTTCTTAGAAAGGATCAGACATGAAAAAGGCACAACTAGGCCTGTATATTCTATTTTTGTGTATGTTTTCAGCCTGTTCCTTTGCTCCAACCTATCATAGACCAAAAGTTATATTACCTAAGATGAAGGCAAAAGACATTGGCACCAACTCTAAGCTGAGCTCTTGGTGGATAAAGTTTCAAGATAGGAGACTAAATTGTCTTATTAAAAGAGCATTAAAAAACAACGACAATCTATTAATTACATATGAAAAGATAGAGGAATTAAGGGCCAAATATAACTTGGCTTCATCTTCTTTATATCCCTCATTAAATGCTGATGCCAAGTTTTATAGGACAAGAACTAAAGAAGATTCATGTGAAGCAGAAATCTTTAATGATTTTAGTTTATTGGCTAATTTTTCATATAATCTTGATCTCTTTGGCAGATTAAGAAATCAAAAAAAGGCAGCAATAGCACGGTTTCTTGCTCAAAAAGACTATGCAAGGGCTGTTAAAATAAACCTTATTTCTGAGGTAGCAATAACATACTTTAAGCTGTGTGAGACCAATAAAAAGATAAAAATCCTTCACAGGATTATTAATCAGTCATTAAAAGCTATAGTGTATAGAAAAAAAGAATATAAAAATGGAATCATTAACAAGGTTATTATCCAAAGGGAAAGGTTAGAGCTAGATAGGGCCAGGTTAAATCTTGAATCATTAATAGAGCAAAAAGACATCCTTAGTGATAGATTATCGCTACTCTTAGGGAAACAGCCAAAGGATATCTTTAACTCAAGATATGATTTTGCAGTCTTACCTAAGCCTGTAAGTTTACCTGCTTTTTTGCCCTCTAAGGTGCTTGAAAGAAGGCCTGATATACTACAAGCTCAGCAGATGTTAAGGGCGGCAAATTTTGACATTGGTGTTGCAAGAGCCTTGTACTTTCCTGATATATCCCTTACAGGTGTATTTGGTTTTGAAAGTAGGCAGTTAGCTAATCTAGTAAAACATTGTTCTAGTTTTTGGAATATAGGGGGAGAGGTTAATTGCCCAATCTTTGAGTTTGGTAGGATTAAGTCAAACGTTAACGTTACTATTTCTAAGAAAAAGCAAGCAGTTTTTAGCTATATTAAGACTGTAAAAAACGCATTTAAAGAGATACATGATGCACTTTTGTTGCTCGCATCAATAAAAAGACAGATGAAGATTCAAAAAGAACAATTAGCTAGTTATAAAGACATATTAAACATGGTGAAAAAGCAGTATAAAAATGGCCTTGTTAGTTATATTCAAGTGATTTATGCCCAAAGAGACATTGAATATGCTTTAATGAAACTTGTTTCACTAAGATCAAAATATCTTAGCCAAGAGGTATTGTTGTATAAGGTATTAGGCGGAGGCTGGTAATATCATAACAACTCAAATGCCTTATCTACTGCCTCTTTGGGGCTAGATACATAGTGTACATCTGGAATACCTTCCCATGTATTTAGCCCTATGACAGGTTTCCACATCTTTAAAGCAAGTGCTATCTCAGAAAGTGTTCCATGAGAACCAGAGATAGCAATCAAGACCTGAGATGATCTTACCAAGATTACATTTCTTGCATGACTCATAGCTGTTACAATAGGGATTTTTATATATGGATTTGCATCTGTAGCCTTTGATCCCGGTAAGATGCCAACAGTTATACCACCTTGTTCAAAGGCGCCTTTAGCTGCTGCTTCCATCACCCCTCCAAGTCCACCACAATAGACCATGGCACCTCTTTGGGCAACAAGGCGTCCCACTTCTTCTGCCATATCCATTACTTCTTTAGAACAAAGACCTGCGCCAATGATTCCAATCCGAGGTATTGTTACATTAGCCACTTTATGATTAAAAACCCCCCTATCAAAAGCACTGTAAATACTATTGTACACAAATTAAAATACTTATCCAAAAACTCTTTAACACTAGGTCCAAACAAATAGATTGTACCTGCTACTAAAAAGAATCTAGCAGACCTAGATATTGCAGATGCTATTACAAATGTAATAAATGAGATCTTAAATGCTCCTGCCGCAATAGTAAAGAGTTTATATGGAATAGGTGTAAAACCTGCTACAGCAACTGCCCATGCATCGTATTTTTGATATAGATGTTGAACTATCAGATATTTATCTGTTAGATGATAAAAGGCTAATATGTGTTCTCCTATGCTTGTCATAAATTGATATCCAAGAAAGTAACCTGCCATGCCACCTACAACAGAACCAATGGAGCAGATTAGCGCCCATTTAAAAGAACGCTTTGGTTTTGAAAGACAAAGGGCTATTAACAATACATCAGGTGGTATAGGAAAAAATGAAGCCTCTGCAAAGGCAAGTAGCCAAAGGGCTAAGCCTGCATGAGGATGGTCTGCCCATGAAAGTACCCAATCATATAGTTTCCTAAGCTGTCTTGGAAACCAAGACACTGCTATTTTTACTGCTTCCATCCATGTTCTCCAATAAGCTTTACAAAGCGTACTCCACCAAGGCTTTCTTGTATGAAGTGATCGTCTACTTTTATATATTTTTGAAGTTCTTGACTGTATTCATCTCCAACTGGTATTACCAGCCTCCCAAAGGGAGCAAGTTGTTCTAGGAGTTTTTCAGGCACCTTAGGGGCTGCGGCAGTTACAATGATTGCATCATAGGGGCTATGTTCAGGCCATCCCCATGTACCGTCATCAAGTTTTAAAGCAATATTTTTGTAGCCAAGTTTATCAAGAATTCGCCTTGCTCGCATCAAGAGCGCCCCAATTCTTTCTACAGAATATACCCTCTTTACAATCTCTGCCAATATAGCTGTTTGATAACCAGAACCTGTTCCTATCTCCAAAACCTTTTCATTACCCTTTAGCTCAAGGGCTTGGGTCATAAGTGCTACTATATATGGTTGAGATATAGTCTGTCCATGTCCAATTGGAAGGGGATGGTCTCCGTATGCCTGTGACCAAAGTGCTTCATCTACAAATAGATGTCTTGGAACCTTCCTCATAGCTTCTAACACCTTTGGGTCATTAATGCCCCTAGGTATTAGTTGAGTATCAACCATTTTGTTTCTTGCTAAATAAAAATTGTCTTTCATAGGCAATTAAGCTAGCTCCAAAGATTATTTTTAAAAGTAATTTTTGTTTTATTCTGGCCCTTTTTTAAGATAATAACTTATTTTTTCTACTTTGTTATTAACAAAATCTATTTCTAGTGCCCAGAGTTTTTCTTTAGGTAAAAAAGAGCTTAAGATTGGTATGTGTTGCCAAAAGTGGCTTTCTTTTTTGTAGTAAAACCACTTCCCATCCTTTGTTTTTTTATCTGGTTTACCTATTAATGTAACAACTTTTTGGGGAGTCATACCCTTTTGAACTATACATGCATCTTGAGCCAAAAACCTTACAGGTTTTGGGGTACAAGATGAAAGAAAAAGACTCAATGAACCGATAAAGAATATGTAAAAGATTAAATAAAAAAATGGCTTTTTCATATTTACCCCCTTTTTAAAGGACCATAACCAAAGAAAGGGGCAATTTCAACGAATTTAATAAGATAGAGATTAAATAAATTAAAGCTTTTTAAGACTTAAAAAAACAGGGAGAATTAATATGAGATGTCCTAAGTGTGGAAGGATTAGTTTTGATTATTTATCTTCATGTGACAATTGTGGTGCTGACTTAACAGAGATTAGGGATATGCTAGGGAATATCCCTTCAACTCCTGAGGATTTTAGTTGGTTTAAGGGATTAGTAGATGAAGAAGATGAGTTTTACTATAAGGCTCCAGCTCAGGATGATGTAGAGTTTAATACAGGTCTTTCTAATATAGATGTATCTGACCTTATTGAAGAAGACGAAGATGCTCCGATTATAGAGCAGATTCCTATTCCTGAGCTAAACGAGGAAGATATTTCAGTTATTGGTTCTAATGATGAGCTTAAATCAACTTTAGATAAAGTGCTTTCAGAACATCAAAATTCTTCACATTAATAGAATTGTTATATAAAATTTTTACAATTTTGGCTTAAGGTTCTTGACGTTTTAAACAAGAAGTGTTATCAATTGCACGCACCTCACGTGTGCAGTTAGTGTCGGGACGTGGCGCAGTCTGGGAGCGCACCTGAATGGGGTTCAGGGGGTCGGAGGTTCAAATCCTCTCGTCCCGACC
>CAZODM010000078.1:0-4827 GCA_964578585.1 uncultured Desulfobacterales bacterium
AAGATATTTGAATACTTATTAATTGGTTCTTTCCCTGACCCAACTCTTATAACTGGAGTTAAAAAAGATATAAAAAGATTTAGACGTCCTTTTATTGTAGAATGGACTTTGCCGATAGAGATATCTAGTTGTCCTGCATATACAAAAGATAAGTTATGTGAAATATATGAAGAAAGACCTTTTACATGTAGGATGTTTCCTCGTACACATACAGGAGAAATTCATCCATTTTGTCCAATAGGAGAGTCAGTGTGCACTGTAAAAAGATGGAAAGAGCCAATCTTTACAAGAAGACTTGCAAAACTAGATGCCTTTTTAATGAACATGTTGTTTCTTAAAAAAGATGGAGAAAGATTACTTGCAGAACTTTTATATGAAGAAAATCCTTTTAGAGGTCCCGCACTTTATAACAGCTACTTAATACTAGTATTGATTCTTGCTAAAGTAGATGTAAAAACAGCTCTTTTAAATCAACGCATTGCTATTAAACGTCTTAAATCACAAGGCTTAGAAGATGTAAACTTTTACATACCAGACTCTGACAATATAATGCCTGCAAAATTATCTGGCATTGAAATAAATCTTGATTATCTTCTATTTCGTATAGAAAGAGAACAACTATTAGAAAAATTAACAACAATTATAAGAAAGAATTTATACTGATATTTAGTGTTAAAACACTATTGAAATATTTTTTGTATATTTTAAAAGATTAGAGATATGTGATTAAAAGGAGTTATTATGGCAACACGCATTTGTCCTTATTGTAAAGAAAAGATTAAACGAGATGCAATCATATGCAAATATTGTCATAAAGAACTTGATCCTCTACCTGCCGAGCCTAAAACTCGTTCTCTGAACAATATTTTTATGGCTTTTATGGCAATGGGGGCAGGAGCTGCACTAGTCCTTTTATGGGGATATTATAAGGAATGGAAACGTTGGCAAGATGATAACTCGCATACAGACTATATTTAATAAATTCTAAAAGAACTAGGCAGCTTCTTTTTTAGAATTCTTTTTTCTTCCCCCTGCTCTCTCACATTTTCTTTTGCAATGATTACATATTGCAGGTTGAGTTGGTCTATAAGGTTTTTTTAGACATCTCATTTTTTAAACCTCCAAATTAGAATTTTTATTATTTTAAAATGTATCTAAAACTTAATAACCCCTTCTATTATTGTCAACGGCAATTAGTATGCCATTAATAAAAAAATAAAAATAAAAAAGAACAAAAAGAAATAACTATTTGAAATTATTAATTTTTTATTTGGGATAAAAAATTAAAAAGGATAGTTAGAATTGCTTAAATTCCTTTACTGCAACATTTTAGATGCAGAATGAGGAAATTTTTGACGCACTAACGTCAAAATTGTTTTTATTTAAATCTTGTTCTGCATAAAGATACAGTCTAAATCATTCTTATCTGCATATAATGTAATTTCATCTTTTAAAGCTAAAACATAAGGACAGTCTGTAATGGCTAAAATAGCCCTTCTTAACTGCCAAAAGCAATCCTTATCTTTTATATCTTTATCTATAACCTTAGAAAAAATTTGCGGTTTCCTACATGTTTGAGGACGTTTTTCATATATAAGACATCTACCTTGTGTGTCAAGATTTGGACATCTACTACCTCTGGGAAGGATTAAAGAATATCCGTAACTCCATCTATATATTGTTATAGGATTTAAATAAAAAGGTTTTCCGCTTACAAATAAATAAGGCTCGTCGTAAGGAGTTGTTGCTATAGAGTCTGGAGTTTCTTTAATTTCTACATCAAAAAGTTCTAGCTCATTCTCTAAAAGCGGAATTTCAAAAAATTCTTGAGAAGCTTTGTCATCTGGGCCAGTACAACAAATGATACAATTCATAGGCTTACAAAGACAAGAATTTATAGATTCTAACTCCTTTTCTAACACATTTTGTTGTATAAAATAGATGCTGGTTTCTAAAATGTCTAACTCCTTACCCTCTTCGGATATAATTTTAGGCAGTAAATCCCTTTTTGGACTATCATGTTTTTTTATTACTTCTATATAAGAAAGTTCATTTAGATAAGAAATCAACAACTCTTTGGGCTCACTATAAATAATGCCATCTAGCTCTATTGTATCAGGAAGTTCACAAAGTACCTGGTTTATCTCTAAATAAGGACTTGTTAAATATAACATGAGTGTTAATCTGCAAAGCGGCCAAATTGGATTTTGAAGCTTATTTATGGCAGACTTTGCAAGATCATCATTTAACAACTTGGCATATATCTTATTATTTTTTATCTTTCCAGACATAGATATAACTATACTCTATTTTAGAAAAAAGGAAAAAGGTTAAATTATGAAAAGAAAAAAGATCATACTAAAGGCGCATGAAGAAAGAAGAATAAAGGCAGGTCATCTTTGGGCCTTTAGTAATGAAATAGATACATTAAAAAGCCCTCTTAAAGAATTCTCGCCTGGGGAAATCGTAGATGTCTATGACTTTAGAGAAACTCCTTTAGGCTCTGCCTATGTAAATCCACACAGCCTTATATGTGTGAGATTATTTAGTAAAAGAATTGGAGCAAATCTCAATAAAAACCTTATTGTTGAACGACTAAAAGATGCTAAACGATTAAGAGAAGTACTTTTTGATAAACCATTTTATAGGGCATTTTATGCAGATGCAGATAGACTACCAGGGCTAGTCTTAGATCGTTATGATAAACTCATCGTGTGTCAGATATATGCCTGTGGACTAGAAAAGGCTCTTCCTGATCTAATAGATGCAATATGTGAGGTATATAAACCAGATGCAATATTACTTAAAAATGATGCACCAGTAAGATCATTGGAGGGACTCGATCTATATGTGGATCCTATAATGGGAGAAGTCCCAGAAGAAATTACTGTACCTGAGGGAGAATTTAATTTTAAAGCCCCACTTTTAAAAGGACAAAAGACTGGATGGTATTATGATCAAAGAGCAAATAGAGATAGGCTTATAAGATATGTAAAAGACTGTTCTGTATTAGACTGTTTTTGTTATGTAGGTGCATGGGGGATTAGAGCCTTTGGCTTTGGAGCAAAAAGATTGTGTTTTATAGATAGCTCATCTCAAGCAATGGAGTTTGTTAAAGAAAATACAAGACTTAATAATATAGATATACCTTGTGATTTTATAGTAGAAGATGCTGTTGATGCATTAACAAAACTTGTAGAGCAAGGAGAGAAGTTTGATGTTGTACTTTTAGATCCTCCTGCCCTTATAAAAAATAAAAAATTTCTGCATGTGGGAAAACAAGCCTATGTTAAATTAAACCGTCTTTCTATGAAACTTATAAAATCTGGTGGATTCTTGGTGGCATCTTCTTGTTCTTACCATCTAAATGAATACGAATTAAAAGATGTTATAAGAAGAGCTGCTCTTCAAGAGGGAAGATGTGCTAAGATTGTAGAAAAGGGTGGCCAAGGACTTGACCACCCCATACATCCTACTATTCCAGAATCTTACTATTTAAAAACATATTATGTGTGGATAGGATAAAAACTATCTACCATATGCCTCCATCTCTTGATTAGCTGGAAAGTCTGGTACTACATGTATGCCATCGTAGTATACTTTTAAATGTGCTACAATCATACCATCTACCGCTAGTGGTATAACCCAGCTTGCCTCTGGCTCTCTAAACTCTGCACCATCTAAGACCTCTATCTTGGATACAATCTGTGGCAAGTTCTTTTTAACTATACTAAAGCCAGGGGCATTTTGACTATAGATCCTTGGGTGATATCCCTTAGGAAGTAATGTCCCATCAATTGGATTGAACTCTAATACACCCACTGCCATGCCCTTATACACTATTGCTGCTTTAAGGATTACTTCACCTCCTGGTGCCCTTATTGCCCATACCTTACCTGGAACAAAATATGCCCTAGCTGCCTTTGCTGTCTCAACAGCCTTTGGGGCATTTTGTAAAAATGCTAGGGGAATATTTGGAGTTGGTGCTGTTAGTGGTCTTGGTGGAGCCACAGGTCCTGCTGGAGCGCCTGGTGGAGGCTGAGGTGCACCTGGTGGCGGAGGAGGTGGTCCATTAGGGGGTACTCCAGGAGCATTTGGTTGTGCAGGTGGTGGAGTAGTTACAGCATTAGGGGCATTAGGTGGAGAAGGTGCTACATTTGCTGCAGGAGGAGCTTGAGCAGGTGCTCCTAAATTAGGCTCTGTTAAAAGTGGCGGGCCAGTATTGTTATTTGCTGCACTAGTCATATTTGTGCCTCCTATAACTAAGCTAAATACCATTATAAATACCATTATTGTAAGAAGTGTTATAATAGTTTTTTTCATGTTATCCCTCCCTTTAATCTTTTTTAAGTTCAGATAATAATCTTTCAATTCTTTCTAGACGGCTCTCTAAAGAGTTCAGCCTTTTTAATAAATAATCTGGAGAATCCTTATCAAAATTTTCTCTATCTGACCTACTATGGTCTTTATGTTGAGTTACCCAAAAGGCTATTCCTGCAATAGCTAATAACAAAATAAACCACACACCTTCAGGACCAAGTCCTGGACCCAATAATCTTGGTGGAGGCCCTGGCGGCATTGGCCCGCAAGAACAAAGTACTAATAAGAATAAAAGTGTTACAATTAATGCAGTACTAAATGGATTGGGAACCAGTTTAAACTTTAAGTTTTTCATACCGTACCTCCTTAGGTAAGTAAGAGGTTACTAAAAAATAACTTAATGACTCAACCATTTTATCTCTTGTTAATACTGTAACTTTTAATCTATAAATAGTCCTTAATAAAAGATTAAAAAATTATTAAGTTTGTAGTTTTTAAATGACATTA
>CAZODM010000078.1:4927-9013 GCA_964578585.1 uncultured Desulfobacterales bacterium
AAGAATATGATTTTTTAACTGTATGGGAATCTACTACCTTAAGTAATCTTAGAGACTTAGATACTGGTAAATTAAGAAAAGGGGTTCAACTTGTTCCATTAAGTGCAAGAGTAAATATGTATGATGGAGATATTGTTATAAGGAAACTTGAAGGTGTAACCTTTGATAATAATGATATTAAAAAGCTTATGGAGTTTCGTAGAGAAGTCACTGGTAGACCCTATGAACAAGATATTATAGAACTTATAAAAGCTGCATATGATGGTCCGTTTGGATTAAATACAGAGGACCTTTCTAGCTTATTTTGTAGTGAACTTGTAGCAGAAGCATATCAAAGATTAGGATTATTAGATGAAAGTATCCCCTCAAATGAATATACCCCTAGAGATTTTTCTGAAAAAGGAAAACTTAAACTTTTAAAAGGACGGTTAAGTGAAGAGATTTTATTAAAGGATGTAGAAGATGTCTAATAGTTTTTTTAATTGAGTTGTTTTTGATATTGTTTAATATTGGGCATCTTTTGGATGCCCTTTTTTTAATCATGAATTAAAGAACCCTTTGATTTATCCTCTAAAAAAGGCTAATCTAAAATAACTTTATGGTCTTAGATATTAATGGGAGGAAACGGGTGGTAAAAAGGGAGCTTGCTCCAGATGCCCTAAATGGTGAAAAAGATCTTGAGATAAGCTTAAGGCCAAGAAGTCTTAAGGAATATATTGGTCATAAAGACCTTAAAAAGGCCCTTTGTGTATTTATTGAGGCGGCTAAAAAAAGAGGAGAAGCCCTAGATCATTGTCTTCTTCATGGATACCCAGGTCTTGGTAAAACGACCCTTGCCCACATCATTGCATCTGAAATGGGAGTGAATATAAAGGCAACCTCTGGACCTGTCATAGAAAGGCCAGGGGATCTTGCTGCAATACTTACAAATCTTGAACCTGCTGATGTATTGTTTATTGATGAAATTCACAGACTAAGCCCGGTTGTTGAAGAGATTCTCTATCCTGCAATGGAAGATTTTCAATTAGACCTTGTAGTAGGACAAGGACCTGGAGCAAGAAGTATCAAAATAGATTTGCCCCCTTTTACTCTAATTGGAGCTACAACTAGAGCAGGACTTTTATCCCCACCATTTAGAGATAGATTTGGTGTAGTACTAAGGGTAGATTTTTATTCAGACAATGAACTATATGAAATAGTAATACGTTCAGCCAAAATACTTGGGATAAAGATAGAACCTGAAGGTGCTTTGGAAATTGCTAAACGCTCTAGAGGTACACCTAGAATTGCAAATAGACTCTTAAGACGAGTTAGAGATTTCGCAGAGGTAAGAGCCCAGGGCATAATAACAAAAGAGGTTGCTGATAAGGCACTTAAGATGCTAGATGTGGACCAAAAAGGGCTTGATCAGATGGACAGACGAATACTCTGGACACTTGTTTATAAATTTAAAGGTGGACCTGTTGGGATTGAAACCCTTGCCACTGCTGTTGGTGAAGAAAAAGGCACATTAGAGGATGTCTACGAGCCTTTTTTAATACAAAAAGGCTACATACAAAGAACTCCTAGAGGACGTGTAGCAACAGATCTAGCCTTAAGACACCTTAACGAGCTAGGTGTCTATTTCGATAATTTAAAGAGTAATTACTAACTATTTTTTAGAAGGAGATTTTTTATGGCAGTAAAGGAGCTTAGTGCATCAAAACTGCGTTTAAATATACAACCAGAAACACTAGGATTTAAATACCTTAAAGAATTTGATGGTGTTGTATCTGAACAAATTGATTGGCTTGGCTTAGGACAAGACAGGGCTATTGAAGCCCTAGATTTTGGACTTGGCTTAAGACATAATAAATTCAATGTATTTGTTGCAGGAGACTATGAGACTGGAAGACTTGAACTTGCAAAAAGAATGGTAAAAAAGGTTGCAAAAGAGATTAGTTCTTCTCTTTTTGATTGGTGTTATGTACATAATTTTAGAGATCCAGACTCTCCTATAGCCTTAAAGCTTCCTAAAGGAGAAGGTAGAAAATTTAAAGAATTAATGGAAGAGCTTGTGGATAACCTAAAACAAGGTATCCCAAAGATATTTGATTCTGAGACCTATGTCACAAGGAAAGAAGAGGTAATAAGGGAATTTAATCAAAAAAGAAGAGAGATTTTTACAGAACTAGAAGAAAAAGTAAAATCTAAAGGCTTTATACTACAAGCTGATCAGACAGGTATGATGGTCATACCTGCTAAAGAAGATGGCTCACCAATGACTCCTGAAGAGGTCTCAAAACTTAGTGAAGAAGAACAAAAGTCCTTACAAGAAAAGGGAAATGAGCTACAAAAACTAATGGGTGCATCTATGAGGCGCATCCATGAACTTGAATTAAATGTAAGGCAAGAGTTAAAAAATTTAGACAGAGAACTTGTTGCGCAAGAGGTGGATTTAGAGCTAAGACCAATAAGGGAGAGATATAAAGATCATAAAGAACTACAAAGTTATCTAGATGATGTAAAAACCCATATTGTACAAAACTTTAGAGACTTCCAACCTCAACCTCAACAACCTCAAATGCCTATTCCTCTACCATTTTCATCACCTTCATTTACTCAATATGAAGTAAATTTGATTGTAGATAATTCAGAGACTAAAGGCGCTCCTGTTGTAGTTGAACCTAATCCAACGTATCCAAATCTATTTGGTGCTGTTGAAAGGAAGGCACAGTTTGGTGCTCTTCTTACAGATTTTACAATGATTAAAGCAGGTGCATTACACAAAGCAAACGGTGGATTTTTGATATTAAACGCACTTGATCTTTTAAAATGGCCATTTTCTTATGAAGCATTAAAAAGAACAATTAGACAAAAAAGGCTTTCTATTGAAGATCCTGGTGACCAACTTGGGCTATTTACAACCAAAGGGCTTAGTCCAAAACCAATCGAACTAGATGTAAAAGTTGTGTTGGTAGGCAGTCCATTTTTATATTACTTATTGTACAACTATGATGAAGAATTTAGAGAAATTTTTAAAGTTAAAGCTCACATGGATATCCATGTAGATTTAAATAAAGAACATCTAGAACAGTTTTTTTCTACAATTAAATTCTTTATTGCAGAACAAGGGCTAAGAGATCTTGATGTAAGTGCATGCGCAAGGCTTGTAGAATATAGTGCAGAGTTGGCTGGTGCCCAAGATAAACTATCTTTATATATGGAACAAATAGCTGATCTTCTCCTAGAGGCTGACTTTATAGCTGGTAGAAAAGGGCATCTTTTTATAGAAAAAGAGGATATAGATCAAGCTATAAAGCAAAAGATAAGACGCTCAAGCTTATATAGTGACCATATTCAAGAGCTTATCTTAAAAGACGTATTAAAGATTGAAACCCAAGGGAAAAAGGTTGGGCAAGTAAATGGTCTTTCTATATATGATCTTGGCGATTTTATGTTTGGGAAACCAACTCGTATAACCGCCAATATTTCTATAGGCAAAGAGGGTGTGGTAAACATAGAAAGAGAGGCAGAACTAAGTGGTAAGATACATACAAAAGGTGTCATGATCTTGTCTGGTTATTTAAGAGAAAAATTCTCTAAAAAAAGGCCTCTCACACTAAGTGCAACTATATGTTTTGAACAAAGTTATGGAAAGGTCGATGGGGATTCTGCATCTGGCGCAGAACTCTTTGCCCTCTTATCTGCTCTTTCTGGAGTTGGCATAAAACAATCTATTGCTGTTACAGGTGCTGTCAGCCAAAAAGGAGAGATTCAGGCTGTTGGTGGAGTTTCTAAAAAGATTGAAGGATTTTTTGAACTTTGTAAAGAAAGAGGATTAACAGGAGAACATGGTGTAATAATACCTGAAGCAAATTGTAGAGATTTAATGTTAAAAGATGAAATAGTTAAGGCAGTAGATGAAGGCAAATTTCATATATGGTCAGTCTCATGTGTAGAAGATGCAATAAAAATACTTACAGATATGGAGGCTGGTGAACCTGATGAAAAAGGCGATTTTCCTGAAGGAAGCCTATTCTATCTTGTAGATAAAAAACTGGAAGAGCTCTCTGAACTTGCAAAAGAGTCTTCAGAGTCTGAAAA
>CAZODM010000079.1:0-9009 GCA_964578585.1 uncultured Desulfobacterales bacterium
AAAAATGTTTAGTTGTTATCCTATAAAATTTAAGTTGATATAATTATAAATTTAGTTGACTAGATGTAGTAATCTCCTTAACATCTTCAATGTTATGCTCTATAATTATGAGCTATAGAAAATTTATTAGGTGATAATAAGGAATAGCGAGGTTAAAATTAATGTGGTAAATCCTACAGTAATAAAAGTAAATATGGTTTTTTTAATGATGGATCTTATAAATTGAGAAGTATTAAAAATTTGTTGAGGTCCAATAAATTCAGATCACCCTTTATCTGTTGTTTTATTGAGGAGCGATCTAATGTAAAAAAATCCTTTAACGGTTGAATGTCGCGGGACTTGGTCAATTAGGATTATAACATTTGTTAGAGGATATTTTTTGAGTTTAATTGGGGATTTTTTTTGTGCTATTGTAAATAAAAATTTGTAAGAAGATTTAACTATTATAATTATAATAATAGCGATTGGTATAATTAAAAATTTTTCTTTACATACAGGGAGGGTGGATCATGGTAATATTATTCATACAAATATTCTTCCCCCGCAAATTACTATTACTAAAAGAAGCAAGATTGGGATAAAAAGGATTCGTGGTAGTTCAGAAGACACAGTTAATGGGGATACATAGGTGGTTTTTTTTGAATATAGTGTTTTCATTGTTACTCGAATTGAGTATTTAATTGTGAGTGCTGCGGATATAAGTATTAAGATTAACCCTACTATATGAGGGGGGGATTCTAGTATAAATGAAATAATATTTTCTTTAGAATAAAATCCTGCTAGAAATGGCACACAACATATTGCTAAGATTCTAATATTAAATGCTACTGCGATTAAAGTGTTAACTTTTATTGTACCAAATGTGCGGATGTCCTGATTACCAGCGTTTATGTGAATTAAAATTCCTGCTAGAATAAATAGTAATGCTTTGAATATAGCATGGGTATAAAGATGGAGTAGGGCTAGTATTGGTATACTTAGTGATAAAGTTGTGAATATTGTTCCAAGTTGCCTCAATGTTGATAATGCAATAATTTTTTTTAGGTCGTTTTCTTTTATAGCGGCACGGCCAGAAATAATTGTGGTAAGAGATCCTGCTATTAGTAGAATTATAGGTACTGCTCTAAATGATGAAATGAATGGAAAAAATCGGATTAATAAAAATACTCCTCCTGTAACTAGAGTTGATGAGTGAACAAGGGCTGAGACTGGTGTTGGGGCGGCTATAGCGGCTGGTAGTCATGTTGAGAATGGAAGTTGTGCTCTTTTTGTTATGGCTGCTAGAATTAATAGTGCAACAATAAATGCATTAGTTTTAAAAAAATCATAAATGAAGGTTCATTGTCTATTCACTGATATTCAGGTGATTGTTAGGATAATTGCGGCGTCTCCAATTCGGTTTATGATTGCTGTAATTATCCCTGCTATTAAAGATTTATAATTTTGATAGTAGATTACTAAACAAAATGACGTAATACCTAAGCCATCTCATCCTAAGAGTAGAGTAATAAGATTTGGAATAAAAATAAGACATAATATTGAGATTACAAAGAGTATTACTAATAGAATAAATCGTTTTTTATTTGGCTCATGCTCTATATAGAAGTGCCTGAAGATTATTACTGATGTAAAAATTAATATAATAATTAAGCAAAATGATAAACTTACTGAATCGAATAGCAATGCAAACTCAATATGTTGAGATCTTATTATGATTATCTCTCATTTAATTAAAATTAGGTTATTTTTGTAAAGTACAATTATAAATAATGGAAAAATAAAAGTAGAAATTAACCCTGATATAAGGCATGGTATGATTAAGGATAGTTTAATGATTAAACACTTTAGTAAGTATCTTTAAAACCACAATTTAATATTTTTTTTAAACTAGTTTAATTTGAGTAATTTATTTAAATTACTAGTAAGCACGGGTTCAAGATTAGTATGAAGATTGGGATGATGTGTAAAAATGATGTTAGGGTATAATTTTTTATGCAAATTTTTTTGGGGAGTGAGTAATACCTTATTTGCCCATGATTTATGGTTGTGTACAAATATAGATTGTAGGACCTTGAGATTAAAATTGTGAAAAATATAAGAAGAATTCTTCATTTTATAAAAATTAAAATGGAGGAGATTAGGAAAATTTCTGATAATAAGTTAATTGATGGTGGAGCACCTATATTAATTATAATAAGAATAAATCAAAGTATTGAAAATGTCGGTGATATAAAAATTATACTTTTATTTAAATAAAGTGCTCGTCTATGTGTTTTTTCGAAAGATATACCGGCTAGTATAAATAGACCAGATGAGCATAGTCCGTGGGCAATTATAATTATAACTGCTATTTTTCAGCCTAATGTAAAATTGGATATAATACCTGCGATTATTAAAGCTATATGATTGATGGATGAGTAAGCAATTAGAGCTTTTATATCAATTTGATTTATGCATAAAATGCAGGCTATTAATCCTCCAATAATTGCAATTAGTAAGATGATTTTATTTATCACAGAGAATGGATTTAAGTAGCTTATTATGATTATTCCATATCCTCCTAATTTTAATAAGATAGCTGCAAGGATTATGGACCCAGCTATTGGAGCTTCTACATGTGCTTTTGGTAATCATAGATGTAGAAAAAATATTGGTGTTTTAACTAAGAATGCTCTTATTAAAGGGATTAAGAGTAGTCTTGTATGGGATGTGATAGGTAGTACTGTTGTGCTTATTAATATTGTAAATGAAAGATGTAGATTTGATTTTATAAATAGTGTAATTACTAAAAGAAGTGGTAAGGATGCGGTAACTGTATAGATAATTATATATATTCTTGCTTGTAGACGTTCAGGTTGGTATCCTCATATTAAAATTAAGATTAATGTCGGGATTAATGCTATTTCAAAGAAAATATAGAATAAAATTATGTTTTCTAGGGAGAACACAAGAATTATTGAAATTGTTAATCATATAATTATTATTGTAAATAAATCATGTTTTTTATTAGATTTAAGAATTTGGTTACGACTTGATATAATTATTAGTAAAGAAATCCAGATAGATAGCACAATTAAAGTTGCACTAAGTTGGGAGATTGAAATTATATTTAATGTCAAATTTATTTTAGTGCCTGGTGAATAGAGAATTCTTAATCTGAGTATAAATACTAATGAGAGGGTAATTATTGTTTTGTCTCATTTGTCCTCTAATCATATAATAGCTAAAATTGGTAAAATAAGTTTAAGCATTATTAAAATTGATTGGGAAGACGTAGTCATTTCCGTGCCTGCGTAGGGTTATAACTAAAAGAGCTAAGCCCACGCATGCTTCACATGCCCCTATACATAATAAAGTGATAATGAAGAAGTTTATAATGAAGAGTTTTGATAAATATAAAATTAATATAAGTATTATTAGTATAATTATTTCTAGTAAAAGAAGTATTGTAATAAGAATTTTTGTTTTTAGTATAGTAATAGTTATAATAATTAAGATGAAGAAAAAGATACCAATAATGTATATGTTGTTAATATTAATAATATTTTGCACCATATGAAAATTAGTAAGCATCTTTTTGCTTATATATTTTGAGTTCAAATCAAACGTAGGACTAATTAAATTTTAGATAGTGGGGTGAATGGTGTAATAAGAAAGTAAAGGAAGTATATAAATGAGGCTAGTTTACCAATTATTTCATATGGGGGCTCTACTGGGCATATTCCGATTCATGTTAATATGACGAAGGTACTCACAAGAAATCAGAATCTTATTTTTCTTTGAAGCAAATAGGATTTTATGATTTTTTTATTAATATGTAGGAGTGGTATGATATATAGAATTATTAATGATATAGCAAGTGCTATTACTCCTCCTAGTTTATTAGGGATAGATCGAAGAATTGTGTAAGCAAATAAAAAATATCATTCTGGTTGAATGTGTGTTGGAGTTGAAAGAGGATTTGCCGGTAAAAAATTATCTGGCTCTATTAAGAGGTATGGGATAATGGTAGTAATAATAAATAGTCCTAATACTGTAAATGCAAATCCAATAGCATCTTTAATAGAGAAATATGCGTGAAATTTAATTTTATCATAGTTTCTTTTTAAGCCTAATGGGTTTCTAGATCCTTTGGAGTGAATAAAAATTATATGAAGGACTGCTAAAATTACAATTAAGAATGGGCAAATGAAGTGGAGTGCAAAGAAGCGTGTTAGGGTTGCTGCGTCTAAAGCAAATCCCCCTCATACTCATTCAACTAGATCTTGACCAATAAATGGGATGGCAGAAAAAAGACTTGTAATAACTGTTGCGCCTCAAAAGGATATTTGTCCTCATGGTAGAATGTAGCCAAAAAATGCTGTGGCTATTGTAACAATAAAGATTGTCACACCTGATTCTCATACGTTGTTTGATTTTAAAAATAATATATAGTAAATACCTCGACCTATGTGGGTATATAAACAAATAAATATTAAAGATCCCCCATTACAATGAATTAGACGTATAAGTCACCCGCCGGTGACGTTTCGTATAATATGGTCTACAGAATCAAAGGATGTTTTAATATCTCTAGTATAAAATATGGCTAAAAATAGACCTGTGATGATCTGTATTATTAAACACAGTGTTGCTAGTGAGCCAAAATTTCATATTGTTGAAATGTTGGTGGGTGTTGGTAAATCTACTACAAATTGATTAATAGATTTTATTATGGTATTCCTTTTTTGTCATGAGTTTTGCATAAGTTTTAAATGAGCGTATTGATCCTCTTTTTTTAAAGCAGAGTTTAACTACTGTTATTATGACAACTAACAGCAGCATAATTAAAATTATATACAATATTAGATTGTTTAATGCTATAATTGAGGAGACTGATAAAATTACGGTGTGTTTTACAGAATTGCTGGTTCATAAGAGGGTAGATAGTGGAAGTGTTATTTTAGTTGAGATTATTACGGTAGATGTTATTAATCTTATAATTAGTATATCTTTTAGCTTTATGAAGTTAAATATAGCATTAGATGAAATAGTAATAATATAAAAGAATATAACTAACATCCCCCCTACGTAGATTAGCATTATAATAAATCCATATCACGGTCTTAGAAGAATAGCTATTATTAGGCTAATTACTAGAGCTAAAAGTAGTGTTATAATACCAATGAGAAATGGTTGGATAAATAATCGTATTAAAATAAAGAATAGAGATGTTAGTATAAGTAGATATATTGTCATTAATGGTTAGCTATAATTGGTGTTAATCATATTATAAATGCGATAGATATTGGCAGTATAAAAATTCAAGTTAATTTTATTAGTATATCATAGCGTATACGTGGCATAGTACCGCGAACTCAGATAAGGAGAGCAGCGATTAGTAAAGTTTTTATTATTATAATAATAGAATTATTAATAATACTGAATGTGCCCCCTATAAATAAAATTGTAGTAATTACACTTATAAGGAGAATTCTCACATATTCTGCTATAAAGATTAATGTAAATCCAACACTTCTGTATTCAACATTAAATCCTGACACTAATTCTGATTCTCCTTCAACTAAATCAAATGGTGTTCGGTTGGTTTCTGCTATTACGGCTATAAGCCAAATTATGAATATAGACGGGATTATAAATGACATTCAGAATGATTGTTGTAATTCTATAATTTTGTTACTATTAAATGATAGGATTATAATTAATGGAGTTAGTATAGCAATAGCCATGGTAATTTCATAGGAGATGGTTTGTGCAATAGCTCGCAAAGCACCAATGGAAGCGTATTTAGAATTAGAGACTCATCCTCTGGTAAGTGATGGATACACATTTAAACTTATAATTACTAAAAATATTAGAAATGTTAGCTGGAAATATAGTAAGGTATTTTTAAATGGGATAAATGTTCATATTATTAAGGCTAATATTAATATTATAATTGGGGATATAGTAAATATCCATCGGTTAACGCGTGATGGTTTTACTCACTCTTTTATGAGAAGTTTAATTGCGTCTGCAATTGGTTGTGGTGCGCCGATAATTATTACTTTATTGGGGCCTTTTCGGAGTTGAATATAAGCAAGCATTTTTCGTTCTAATAAAGTAAAAAATGCTATTCTTAAAATGATTCTCAGGATGACGATTAAATTTATAAAGAGCATGTATTAATAAAAAATAAAATATTTTTATAATTAGATCTTAAGTCTAATGCACTATTCTGCCATATTAATTTATTGATAAAAATGAAATTTCATTAATTATAGGTCCTTTCGTACTATATAATTATAATTTGTTTAAAAGATAGAAACCAATCTGGTTTACACCGATTTGAACTCAGATCATGTAGAGAGTTATTAGTCGAACAGACTACCTTTAAAATTTTTTACTATTTTAAGTTACTCTAATCCAACATCGAGGTCGTAATTTTTCTTTTCGATTTGGGCTCTCAAAGAAAGTTACGCTGTTATCCCTAAGGTAATTTATTTTGTTTTATTAAGTAAATGATAAACTATATTTATTAGTATAAAGAAAAATTTATTTTTTCTTAGTTGCCCCAACAAAATTTTTAATATTTTATTTCTAATTATTAAAAATAAAACTCTATAGGGTCTTTTTGTCTTTTTATTATATTAAAGCTTTTTGACTTTAAGATTAAATTTTATTTAGTATAAGAAATATAGCTTAATTTCGTTAAACCATTCATACCGGTCTCCAATTAAAAGACAAATGATTATGCTACCTTAGCACAGTTAAAATTCTGCGGCCGTTTAGAAAAAAATATCCACTGGGCAGGTCTTACTCTTCATGAGAAGCGAAGAGCAATGTTTTTGTTAAACAGTCGAAATTATAAAAGATTTGCCGAGTTCATTACTTATATTTTTAGATGTAGTTTAAGTTTTAGTTTTTTTGTAATGCAGGAAAAAACTTAAAGCATAGTGTTAATACTCATTTTAATATTAATTTATATAAGTTTTTGGTTAGTTATATTAGATTACTTAATAGTATAGAAATTTGATGAATAATTAAAATTGGGGTATTGGTAAATACTTGTTAAAGTTTAAGTGGCTATTTTTAGGCCTTTATTTTTAGTTTTATTTAGAATTTCTTATAAAAATTTTTAGATTACCCTAAAAGTTTTAATATATAATAATTTTATATAAGATATATTTAGATGAAAATCTGCTTGTAATCAACCAGCTATCATTAAAAACGACAAGTGTTTCGCTTCTATTAAATTTTTTAATAATTCCGTGCCACGAATTATATTAGTGTTTGATAAAATTTAATAGCTCTTTTAATTTCGGGGATAAATCCAGTTTGGATTTTTAGACTAATTAAATCCTGATACAAAAGGTACAAAGTTTAATTTTTACTAAAGATATTTATTAATTTTCCTTTTCAGTACTTTTGTTGTGTTAGATATTTTATGAACTAGTTAGATAATTTTTTTAGTTAATAAGATTTATATAAAAAAGTGGTAAAAAATAAGACGAGTGTTAAACTTTTTTTTTAGTGTAAATAAAATATAATTATTATATATTACGTCTTAAAGACAGGAGCAATTTCCATTACTCCTACTATGTTACGACTTATCTTATCTTATCGACAAGAGTGACGGGCGATATGTACATATTTAAGGGCTTATTCAATGCAACGTAATTAGTTGTATTTACTGTCAAGTTCTTCTTACTGGATTCTTATTCTTAAGATTCCGTAAGTTCTAAACGAATGTAGCTTGTCTAATCTTTCTTATTGGCCATATATTGACTTATTATATTTTTAAATTGATATTAAAGTTTTATCTATTAGGGGGTTCTTAAAAATAGATTTATAACAGTTATACATGAGCTGCTAATTCTTAAAAAAGTTAGTATTTAGTGCGTGTTGACCATTAGTTGACAAGTTCCCCTGATGGGATAAAATACTGCCAAATCCTTTGGATTTCAATTATTATATTATAATACCCTGGTGTAAAAAGTTAATCATGTGAAATAATGGGGTATCTAATCCCAGTCTTTAAGTGAGTTTTATGGCATCAAATTGTATTTTTTTTGTATTCTAATTTAATTTTACTTAGTGTATTAGATTGTTTAAAAATTATTTTAAATTTAACCATAGTTTCTACCGAACGGATTCATTTAAGCCCAGGGTGTAACCGCAGCTGCTGGCACCCTGTTAGCCGGCTATATATTATTATTACTAAATTATAATTGCTTATATTAATAATCTTCAACCCTAACGTGGGAGTTTCGTAAATATTTTTTTTACTGTGTGTTAACAAATTTTATAAATGTTAATGTGTGCGTAAACTGTTATAGGTAGGTAAAATATTAATGAAGTTTTTAATCAGAATCAAGTTAATGATAAGAGAACATTAATTCATATTTGGGGTATGAACCCAACAGCTTAAACTTAGCTTATCTTATCGCGAATTACAGGTTAGTAAAGTAAATCTAAATTATAGGATAATTACTTTAAATTTGCAATTTAATGTTATTTGGGTATTAACTATAAGATTACTGTTACACAGAGGTAATAATTACCATGAGTGGGGCTACAACCCAAAACTTTTTCAGCCATCTGTGTAAGTTAGAATTTACTATCTATGTTAAGTTTTGAAAACTTAGGGTTTATATTAACGTAAACTTAAATAATAAGGAATCGAACCTGTTTATAGAATTCAAAAATCTAGTTATACCATATAATAATTATAAAAATATCTTTTAGTGAATAAATCTTTTGTTTGGAAAACAAGTATACTAATTTGTACTAAAGATATAGGAAAAAGGTTACTATTAAGGATTTAAACCTTGTAATTAGATTCTAATTCTAATATTATAATAGTAGAAATAATCTTAATTTATGGGTAAATTGTGTTAGTACGAAAAACTAGTGTATTAATATATACTATAAGAATATAAAAAGGTGTTATATATGTATATATGTGTATATATATGTATATATATATGTATATATATATGTATATATATATGTATATATATATGTATA
>CAZODM010000080.1:0-8322 GCA_964578585.1 uncultured Desulfobacterales bacterium
ACTCATGCTTTTTGATTTGTTAAGCTATTTTTTGCACCTGTTTATGCGAAGAACCTATTATTTTTGTACTGTCACCTCTTATTTATTAAAAGATATCGGCATATCAAGCTGTACTTGATGGGATTAACACGCAAATGGCATTTTTTGCTATAAATTTTCTAAATATTTAATTTCTCCCATTTTAAATGGTGGCGAGAAAACGGTGAAAAATTTAACCTCATTTGAACCCATATTTTTGATACTAGTTGGCTCCCCAGAAGGTACTTCCACATATAGCGGGCCATTCTCTTCGGCATCATGTTCAACATTTGCGCTATTTGTCTTCACCGCAAATATACCTTGATAAATAAAAATAATTTCAACACCATTGTCTGGACGATTTTGAAGATGATGTCTTTGTGATTCCCCTGGCGAGATAACACCAACCGTTGAAGAGGAAAATTTATTCTCTGAGAGAATTATCCCTGAAATTCGTTCGTCATCAAAAAAAATGACTTCTTGTTTGTCAACTGCCATAATCTTTACATCACTCATTGTTTCCTCCGTTTGATCGTTGTATTTTAAACTTCAATTGTACAGTGGTCGGGTTCTAACATTATGCATAGTCACGAGCACATATTTAAGATAAATATATTAGAGCTGTACTTCATAGTTGTAGTTTATGATCTATATCTATTTTCCAGCACATATCCAAAGTATGGGAAGTATGTTGTTACCATTTTTTATGTTTGAAAATTAGTCATAATATAGTTCTCCATTTCTATAATTTCGGGCCACCAATCGCATTTTTTGTCCTTTTTTAATTTTGATAAAATCCTTACCAGCTCATTGACAGAGGTACTGAAAATATTATAATAATTGTCACGAGAAGAAGACCTAAACTGCCCTAAATCTAATAGAGTATACAAATTTAGCCTCCAGCTTCCTCTATCTGTTTCTGTACCCAATTGATATACAAGTGCTTTAAAAGTATTTTCACACAAGGGTAAACCTTGATCAATCTCCGGATGTAGCTCGTCTAGAGGCTGATCACCAAAAAAGGATAGATGAAAACCAATATTTACAAAGTTTTCATTGGCATCGCAACCGTGCCCCCTCTCTTTCCTAAGTAAATCAACATATTTATGCAGGAAATCCTCATTGCCACCAAAGGCTAGGCCAATAAAGATTCCGCGTCTAATCCATAAATCAATTTCCTTCTCAAGCCTTGAATGCAAAAAGGATACGGCTAATTGTGACTTTAAATTTCCTATGTAATAGGCAAGCTGTTGCCTTGCAATTCTCCTTCTAGCAGCTACATGTGCATCCTCACTTTCTTGTAAATTTTCTTTATAAGCTTGTTTACATATTTGAACCACACTATTTAGTATCGTTGTGTCTTCATTGATTCTGTAAATATACTCTTTTAAAAATTCTGATACAGATGGGGATATAATCTGGCAAAAATTAGATGCTGTAGTGCTATAGTCGCTAATCATAGAGTCATAAAAATATCTCGACACAAAATACTCTTGAAAACTTTTATGGATAAAGTAAACAGAAGGAATACCACTTTGGAATAGGCTCTTGGTTCTACGAGTTAAAAGAGAGTGGAATAGCAAATCATTTAAGACATCAACAGATTTACAGGTGCACCTTCCATCAGTAAGTAGATCTTCAATCAAGGCCTTCAATCTATCAATTGTTATTTTAGGTGATTTGGAATAATCAAGTATTGCATCATCATAAAATGCCCACGACACTTCTCGCAAAAAGTAATCTTTTACCTCAGGATCCAAAACACTTCCTGCTCTATAGGATTCTCGTTTTAGCCAATTTGACACATAAACTTCATAAAGATACAGTAAATTCTCAATTTCATTAACCTCGCAATCTGGATCAAAAAACAACTCCAGTGTCATATTTAACCGGAGTGGTATTTGACACAAATCACCTAATTTGTCGGAATTATTTATTTTGCTGTAAATGTCAGCACTAACTTTATCGGCTTCCTTATCAAAACAAAACTTTGAATAACTTAAAATATAGCTTTTAATGTCTTCAATGTTCCATTCTAACAATTTAATGTGCTGAAAGTTGCTTGCAAATGGTGAAAGCTTTAAGTATCTTTCAAAAAATTGAGATCTACATGTTATTATATTTGCATGTTTAAAAATATATTTTGACAACTCTCTTTGTATTAAATTTCTGTCGAAACCGGCTAGGTATTCATCAAGAGAATCAAGAATTATATGGTGGTTTGGTCCGGTCTCAGGATCAAAATAATGCCTCTCAATTAGTAAATCTTCATCCATGCCTGTTAGATTTACGAGTAAAGAGACTACCCATTCTCTTGTTCCAAAAGAAATTTCTCCTATGTAATCTCGCAAATCGATATATATAGGAAACCCTTTGCTTAATTCTTTAAAAAAGATATTAGAAAGTTCCCAGAATATTTTATAGGTTAGAGTTGACTTCCCAACACCTGGTTCTGCAAGTATTAAATAGCGATTCCCTGAACATCTAGCTTTTTCACCATCTGAATTACTCTCATAGGAGCTAAAACTGTCACTTGTTAAATATTGGACAAGATTAATCTTGTCCGCTATTAAAAGGGTTGGTGACACCCATCTAAACGGAATCATAAGGGAGTGACGAGCAGCAATAAGGTCTTCTATTTTTATTTTATAAGAACCGGAAATATATCTACCAAAAAGATTTCTGTGCTCCCGCCTAATCTTGTTTTGAATGGTACATTGACTAACCTTTTGTTTGGAAGCGGTAAGGTGCTTTAGAAAGCCTTGCCATGATTCTGTTTTCTTTTGTTCATTTGTGAGGCTAACTCTCCATTTTGTGTTTTGGGAATGAAAACCTATTTGTAATTCTTTTAAGTTAGGGATCAAATTAAAAACAACTTCAATAGGCACCCCTCTGCCACCCAGATCACTTTCGCTATTCCTTGTGGTTTTAATAATTCCACATACCCCTCCTGTTCGAATATTTAGGATTGGTGCACCACTAAGTCCAGGTTCAACCTGCCCGTGGCTTAATTTTAATAAGTATGGTTCTGGGCACAAAACTGTTTCATTATCTAAATATGAGAAGCCTTCAAATATAAGAGAAACCGAGTCTCCGATGTAACTTTTAGTACCACCAAAGGTATAAAATTGATCATTTAGTTTGACTAAATGATCAAGCCACACACAGGGGAAATCCCCAGGGTCTGTCTCAATTAATGATATATCGGGGTATGGTTTTGGAAAATTAACAAGAACTTTCCCTAAAATAGAGGTGCCTTTCCATATAATAGGTATTGCACGATCTTCTTTGGACAAATCTTCTATTACATGAGAGCAGGTAAGAATGAGAGATGGTGTAATATAAAAACCTGACCCAAAATAACTATCGTTGATTTTTATGCGAACAATTGAATCATGCAAAAGTTTTAGTAGATCATTATTGATCATTGTCTCACCTGAACTCTATTTATCCCATTCCAGTTTTACCTTTATGCTTGATTCACTTTTTCCATCCAAAATAACAGCTGTCAAGGTTCCAGCATTTAATGCAAAAGACAATCCGAATTCAAATGTTACCTTAGAAGGGTTTAGTGAACTTACCGACTCATCAAGCTTTTTTCCAATTGATGAAATTACTTGTACAACATCGTCAAACTTGGGGACCTTAAAAGCCACATCTTCTTCTTGGTTGCCTGCTATCTGTACTTCAATCTGGGCGTTAGTAGATTCATCTATTTGAACCTCAATAATACGATTTTTCATACAACCTCCACATTTAGATTACACTACCGATCGTTCTATTCGCCACGATTAAGCTATAAAATGTCCTCCATCAACAATAAAGGTTTGTCCTGTTATAAAATCAGCTTTTTCTGAAGCTAAAAATGAAACCATATAGGCCACGTCCTCTGGTTGTCCCAATCTTTTAAGAGGGGTTGATTCTACAATCATTTTTATTAAATCTGGTCCAGCTCCCCTTGTCATGTCTGTGTCAATATTCCCTGGCGCAACTGAATTAACAGTCACATGTGGTGCCAGTTCTTTAGCAAAAGACTTTGTGAGATTTAAAACACCTGCTTTAGCTGCTGCATATGCTACAACAGGGGCAGCTCCAAAAATTCCGTAAGTTGAGGCAATGTTGATGATTTTTCCGTATTGTTGTTCTAAGAAAATAGGCGCGAATTTTTTTATGCAGTTAAACTTGCCTTTAAGGTTAACGTCAAATGTTCTGTCCCACTGAATATCACCGATGTTAGCCCAGTCACCTGGAATTTTGATGACTCCAGCACAGTTGATAAGTATATCAGCACGTCCAAATTTGCTTATAGTTTCCTCGTGAAGGAAATCAACTTGTTTGCGATCTGAAACGTCACACTTTACATAAATAGCATTTGTTTTTTTGCAAATTTCTTCGGCTACTTCTTTGGCAAGTTCTTCTTCTTTGAAAAAGTTTACTACTATATTCATGCCACAATTTGCTAATTCCAAAGCAATAGCCTTTCCAATACCTCTACTAGCACCAGTTACAACAGCAACTTTGGGTTCCATAATATCCTCCTTTTTCTTGGTTTTTTTAAATTGTACAGCCATTTGGGCGAGATCTGTTAAGCCATTTTTTAAGTATAAATGCTTCTTGATCGTTGATGACAGGTTCAAGGTTATTTTTATCAGCAAAGTAGACAGTTTCTGATTCAAATTTTCCCATCAAATATTTAAACGCATTCCAAATTGGAATTTTATCATATTCTATAAGTGAATTTCTTAAATCTTCGCATGTTTTTTGAGAAAAATCTTTTTCAAATTTTTTTAAAGGACGTTGCGGCCAAATTAAGTGATTTTTGTTTATTCTTAGAAGTTGACACAAAAGGTATCTTAATCTCTCGACATAAAAAATAGCTGCCCAAAGATGTTCCCTAGATAAGTTTACGTAAACCTTGTCACATGTGAAGTAAAACTCCTTTGCAATCCTTGACATTTCATTTTTTTTGTCAAAATTATTTTTTGAAGCTTCAGATATAAATTTTGTATAAGAACCGTCTTTATCAAGCAATATTTGAGTAAATTTTCTGAATGGATGTGGCTCTAATGTCGCCCAACTATCTATATTGAACTCAACTCTGAGCAGATTTGATAAAATCACCCAATATCGCCGATTACCAAATCCTTCTTTTGCCCCAAGTGTATCCTCAATGCAAACCTCTCCAATTTTTCTGGCAGTTTTTGACAATTCCACCATATATGGCAAAATTGAGTTCCGTTTTACAAGGACAAAAAAATCAATGTCAGAATATTCATCCATCCCTGAATGGAAACCAGAGCCACCTATACCTACTGCCAAAACTCTCTGATCTTTTTTAGAAATGGCAAGGTAATGGTCAATTATTTTTTTCATTATTCATTTGCTATAAAAAAACTTTTTGTTTTTAAGGGATTCATTTTTGGGCTACAGCAATCAAGTTTGCCCCTATTCCAGGGAAAAATTTTGCAAGTAACCTAGAATTGATTCTTTTTCCATTTTTTAGTCTTATTCGAACCAAACCAGCTTTAATTTTAATTGTGTTAAATCCACTATTGAAAAGAATCCTTTTTAGCGAACTAAGAGTAAATGGACGGATATGCAAATTTAGATACTCATGATCGGCAGAAACATGCCGTGGAGATGAGCCAAATAAAAATAGTATTCGATCCTGCAAACTTGCTAGGTTTGGGGTTGTTATGATTATAATTCCACCAGGTTTAAGTATTCTAAGGCATTCTGAAAGAAGTAACGTTGTGTTAAATAGATGCTCTATGAGTTCACCCATAAAAACAACCTCAAACTGCTCATCTTTGAAGGGGAAAATGCCAGATGCATCAAGCTGTATACAATTGACACCATATTTTCTACTACCATACTGAAGAGGAAGGAATTCAATATCAGAAGCAACGACATCATAACCTTCAGCCTTTAGCTTGCTGGCTTGAATACATGTTGAAGCGGCAACATCTAAAATCTTAACACATGAGTTTTTTTTAAAATAAGACTTAATTATTTTTCTGGATATTTCCAACCTGATGGAATGATATCTTTTGTTTAAATAATTATCAACCTCTGTGAGGTTGTTATATTTTTTTTTATTAAATTGGGCTATTTGCGATAGTAAACTATTAGTAGCCATGTTAGAATATTCACATTCAGTTATGTATAGTTGAAAAATATATAATCAAGTCCATCCTCTACCTGCTTTAAATCTTCTTTTAAAATTGTTTTTTTATTTAATTTATCTTTGTATGCCTGCAATAAAATTGCTTCTTGAAATAAATATCCTGTATAAATTTCTTCGGCAGACAAGTCTTTTAATTCGTAAACTGGAAATGACCTCCTGTCGTACTTACTCCACTGCTTTGTTTTAATAGTTATGTTAAAGTCATTTGGTTGTTGAAAAAAAGGAGTCCCTGGATATGGGACAAAAATTTTATTACCTATAATGTCAACCAAGTCCTTTAGTACCAAATCCCTCATGCTTTTTGCTTTTTCGAACATGGTCTGCCTAGTTGACCCAGGAAGTCCTGCAATCATATAAGCATGTATAGCCATGCTGCTATCCGAAGACCGGATAGTTTCACATGCTTCTATTTGATTAGTATGATTCATAAGCTTGTTGGTGATATTCAAAATATTATCATCTGTATCTTCAAACCCCATCCTTAAGTACTTAAAGCCTGCCATTCCAAGTTTTTTTACCTCATCCAGATTATTCCTAATACAATCCGCTCTAGTATCGCATGAAAATAATAAGTCTATTTTAGAGGCGTTTATTAAATCAAGAATTAAGCTTGTTCTAGTTGGTGAAAAATTAAAAATTGCATCTGAAAAATGAACTAGTGTTTTAGGTTTTAAATGCTGTGATAAAAATAATAATTCTTTAATGACCTCTTCTGGCTTTCTACAAGAAATATCTTCGGAAACAAAAGTTCCTCTATCGTAACAAAAATTACAGCGAAAGGCGCATCCATCTGTAGTTCTTATGTTGTGTGCATAACTTGATAGTCGTCGATTCAACAAGTGATAAGCAGGCATAGGGCTATTGATATATTGAACCTTTTTTGTTTTCGTTAATGAAACCCGTATCTTTTTTACCCCATCTCGATATATGACACCCGGAATAATTTCGGGTTCATTTAAGTTCTCAATTAACGCAATAAAATTTTCTGCGCAATTTCCAATTAGTGCAAAATCTGCTCCATGACACTCTTTAAGAATGTCTCTGCCAACATTAGAAATATGGGGACCTCCTAAGATAATTTTAATTTTTTTATTTAGAGATTTTATTTTTTTGGACAAAGTACTTACTATATCAAATGCTGGGGTTATAACTGTAATGCCAACTATATCAGCTTCCATTACATACGAATCTATTTTCTTACAATCAATGGGATCTGTAAGGTTTAAATACTTGACGTTATAGCCACAACGCTCAAGTAATGAGGCAATTATTAGTATACCTCTCGAATACGACAAGCTAGGTCGTATCTTTTTTTCATGCGTTTTTTTTTGCCACAACAAATTTTGAAAAATTAGCCTTTGTTTTATGATCTTCTTATGAAAGGGATTGAGGAAAACTTTATATGTTGGAATATCAACTAACAGAATATTTTTCATGAATTTCATGCAGTTACTACTATTAATTACGCCAGTGGCTGGTGTATGAAAAAAACAATTTACAATTTATATCTGTCAATGACAAATTAATGCTCTTTTTTATTTTATGGTTATGCAAAACAGAAGTTTTAGGTTACAGGCATAACGCTCAGGATGAGGAGCGCGCGTAGCGTGTCTGACTTGATCCGTTTGATGCCCCAGCGGTTGAGCCCGGCAACCGGTTTGGGGAAAAGAATGCTCCTCATCTTGGGCGATGTCCCCGAGGTACGAGGGAGCATCGATTAAGCTCAGGGGCTGACCGTGAATCTACCGTTTACCTTTATTGACGGCAATGAGCTTGGATCTACACAAAATTCGCCGACGAGTTGCCAAAAAAAAAGAAAGAGAGAAAAAGAGAAAAAGGGGTCAGAAAAAGAAGGGAAAGAAGGGGTCAAAAGAAGGGGTCAAATCTCCTTTTGACCTTTGTCGGGTCCTTTTTTCAATTTCAGCAATCTTCACTTGTAATTCGTTGCAGCAATCCAGCTCGACAAACTTTTCATTTTATTCATAGTATATGGTATACTTCGCCTGCGTATTTAAGCAACAAACAAAGTTGACCAATTAGAGTATCTTGATATTGTCGGACTTCTTCCTGACCAGTTTTTCCTTGCCGCGTGTTTTTTCTCTTTATCACCACAAACG
>CAZODM010000081.1:0-8239 GCA_964578585.1 uncultured Desulfobacterales bacterium
TGCAAAAGGAGTATGAAGACTGTATTCCCCTCTTTCAAGTTCTATATTCTTATGACAAGAAAAACAAAGCTTTGACTCTTTACATTTTAATAAATTCGAAAATTTCGACTTATGTGGATCATGACAATATAAACAGTTTCTTTTTTCTACAGGTGGATGAATAAACATCTTAGTAACGAAATTCTTTTCTTTGTGACAGGAAAAACAAAGCTGTTTAGGGGGTAACTTAAGAAGATTAGGCAAATTAGAATTATGCCCCTTATGACAAGCTAAACAATCACCTTGACTGACTGGGCTATGAATACTAATCCATTTTTTACTTTTAGAAGAAATACCTTTATTGTGACAGGATATACATAAAATATTAGGGGACTTTGAAAGCATAAATTTATAACTACTTGCATGGGCACTATGGCAAACACAACATTTATCTTCTACAAAAGGTCTATGAGCACCTGAAATATTTTTTAAGCCAGACTTATAATGACACTTAAGACAAAGCTTATTTTTAGGCGCGATTAATAAAAATTTATTATTAGAAATCTTATGACATTTTAGACACTGTCCAGATTTCACAGGGGGATGAACTGTAGCCTTTAACAGAGCTTTTGTATTTGAACTATGAGGGTTATGACAAAGTATACAACCTGTTTTAACAGGGAATCCAAAATGTTCTTTTTTTAAGCCCTCAGTGCCTACTTTATGACACTGAATACAAAGATTATCAGGATTGTCCTTTAATAAATATGGATAATTAGAAGAATGAGGCACATGACAAGTATTACATCCCTTTAATACTGGGGGATGTATAAATTTTTTGTGAAATATTTTAAAATCATGACATAAAAAACACTGAGTTTTTAAAGGCTTTTTTAAAAGATATTTATACTTGCTATTGTGAGGATTATGACATTTCGTACATTGTCCATTTTTAAGTGGCTTATGGATATACTTTTTCTTATAAATATTAGATAAGTTTTTGTGACATTGAAAACAAAGGCCTGGCTGTGACTGACTTAAATATATTCCGCCAATAATACCATGGGGTAGATGACAAGCTTCGCAATTATTATCTTTTATAGGCTTATGTACATATCCTTTATGAAATTTCTGGGCCATCTTAGGATGGCATTGCACACATGTCTTACGATGCGGTCTTCTTTGTCTAATTGATACACATGAAGCAAGGCTTAAAATTAGTAAAGTAATTATATAGTATTTAACTTGCAGCCTTCTTATTTTTTTCATGCTTGCTCCCCATTTCTGATACAAGCTCTTTCCAAACCTTAGGATATATAATAATTGTTGATTTACTACGTAATAATTTGATATAGTTATCTTTTATTTCTTTAAACTTATTTTCCCATAATTTTTGATATATCTGATCCTTAACCTTCTCTAAAGGTATTGGATGAGGTGGAATTACCTTTATAAGTTTCACAATCATCCAATGATTACGAATGTACACAGGCTTACTTACCTCTCCTATAGCTAAGGAACTCACTAACTTTCTCATCTTAGGAACTAAATGGTCAATAGGAAAGGTCCTTACTTTAACACCATGTGGATAAAATTCCTTAGCAACCTCAAAAAAGTCTTCACCTGTACATATCTTATTCCATATTTTATTGGCCAATTTTTCTGTCTCTGGCATTAAAACAGCAATGCTAACAGACTCTGGTAGCGTATATTTTTTAACATGTCTTTTATAATATAACTTAATATCCTGTTGTGTTATTTTGACTTTTGGATAGAGCACCTTATATTCTAACTCTTTAATGAGCCTATTTTGACAATAAAATCGGTAAATCCACTTTAAAGGCGGCCTTCTCTCGTAATGTTGATCTAAAGCATACCACATTATTAGTGTCTGTCCTAACATATTATTTAATATTCTTAATTTCATACGCTCTAAACCTTCTCTACCTAAATGAAGACTTTCTCTATATGAAAGTTCTTTTTTTAAAAGTTCTAGAAAGGTTTTAACAGTTACTCTACCTCTTGAAGTAGAAACTAAAGTAACATTTAATATATCAGAAGGCATTTTACCAAGATTAATAACCTCAAGTAGTTTCCAATCCACTTTGACTTTATATTTCTTTTTTAATTTATTTATAAGTTTATTCGTAAGAAGATCTTCTTGATGTCTCCTCAATTCAAACTTAATTCTCGATTTTAATGCCTTAAAATCCTTATCACTCGGGCCTCTTTTTTGAAGAAGTTTTATTATAATAAAGCCATTGCCCATTGGGATGGGGGTTCCAATTTCACCTACCTTTAACCCCTCAACAACCTTCTTCCACTTTTTAGGACAACTAATCGGACGAACCCAGCCTTCTTTATATTCAAATTCTAAGCCTACTTTTTTTGATTTTTTTGCTAATGAAGAAAATTTTAACTTACCAGAAAGTAATTCCTTATAAGCCTGTTGAGCATCCTTTTTGTCTTTAAAAAAGGCTATTGCAATATTCCATAAGGGACAATAACGAGTTAAATATTCTTTTTTTATTTGATCTTCTGTAATATGAATTTTTGAATCTACTGCATAATACTTCAGAGATAAAAGAGAACGTACTTTTAAAAAGACCAAAACCTTATGTCTATATTCTGGATCTCTATATAGTTCCATTCTTTGAGCTTCTTGAACTAAAAGAAACCAATCAATAAAAGGATCTAATGTCTTAGGAAAAGCTGTATTAGGATCTCGCCAATTATTCCACCAATGTTTAAAATCTGCAGTAGTATATGTTTTATCATTAATTTTTACTAGTACTTTTGCAGTGTTTTTATTTTCCCACGGCCATGTCCATGCTTCTACTCTACTTGAACCCAAAACAAGTAATGCTACTTGAAGACACAAGAGCAACGTAATTATTTTCTTACACATTCATTTATATCCCTTTCCCATTGTTCTATAATCTCATTGGACATAATAGCTGCCAATTTCGTTACAGTATCAACCATGCCAAAATGCATTATCTTTCTATAAGATTCTCCTTCTCTATAATGATGGGTTACCAATATTACTTTTCCAGTGCGACCATTTACTATTTGTAAAGATAGAGCAATAATTGGATTTATCTCTCCTTGTCTAGTTCTTTTCTCTTCCATTCTCAACACTTTACCTAATATGAGGTATTCTACATGTAATCTACTTGCTATTATTCTAAGCTGCTGTAAGTTAGGTTGTTGTCCAGGGAATATTTCTAACTGCCTATATATTGCTCTTATGTCTCCTTCGGGACATACATCAACCCAATGAGAATTGATTAATTTAGCACTAAATACTTTATAAAAGAGATCACCACCCTGTAAGAACTTAGAATTATTTTTAAATGGAAGTACTGCAACCTTAGCTATAGAATTTTTAGGACAATTGAGAATCTGAACATTAGGTAAATTTGCTATACTACAACCACCGATAGTAAATATTACCAATATAGTTAACCAACATAGTTTTCTCTTTAAATTGTATTTAAAATTCTGTTGTCCAACCATTGTTACTTTTTTGTTTCTTCTCCTTATTTACTTTATTAAAGACAAAGGTATTGCTAAATTTCTTCTTAGTAATATTTCCTAAAATGTCTCTCGCAGTAACTATACAGTATAATTTAGCAAATTTTTTATTCAGTATACTAAAATTAACAGTAACGGGTAACTTAGTACCTATCTCAGTTTTTAATAAATTACCATTTTCAAATACTTCTAGTCGCCAAAAGCTTAAAGGGATATCTGTTTCATTTTTAACAGTTAAAAAAAGTTTATTGTTTACTATCTTAGAACTGACTTTGATTTTGGGAGGTGTTCTTATAACTGAGACTCTTATACTTGCTTCTGCCTTATTACCTGCCATATCCCAAATATCAAGAACTATTTTATATACACCTGTTGCAACCATAGCACCAGATGCATCTTGTCCTCGCCAGAAAAATTTAGAAGGTAAAGGTCCTGGGCCATCTTGACTTAAAATCTTTTCTCCATCCAGAGTACATACTGCAATCTGCCATCTAGAAATAGGTTCAGGATTTTTTAATCTAGGTAATATTACAAGTCGTTTTTTTAATGCTACCGCATTCCATATATGGATTCCTCTACTAATTAACTCTATTTGAGGAGCTTTATTATCTACACACAAATTCCCCACATACAACTTGTAAAATTTTTTGTTAATTTTATATATCAAATACATTGGAAAACTGCCCTGTAGAGAAGGAGCTAAAAATTTTATCTTATACTTATTGGGGGCTACAGAGTTCAGCTTTATATAATGATTGTTCAAATAAAGTTGCATATTAGGGGATAATTTAGGATATATTTTATTAACTCTAACTATACATGTTACAGGTTGTTTAGATTTAACATATTTAGGACGAATAATAATATTTTTAATAATACAATTAGGACATACTGACTTCGTAAATTCAACTTTATTAGGAAATTGTTCTATTGCCCTATTAATAAGAAGTGGTAATAAATCTTTAGCTGTTTTGGGTTCAAAAAGACCTAATGGATGAATGAAATCTTTAACAGATAAAGATCCAACCCATCCCCAAATACTACTACCTGTATCTGTATTTAATAAAGTTAAAGTTAATCCTACCCTTGCTTCTATTTTATTATCATACTGACATAAAGTGCCTAAAAGAATATAATGAGTATTTAGTTCTTTACCTAATAAAATAGTATCATAAGTATCTAAAAATCCTGTCCATCTTATTCTATGTCTTACTAAAAAAGACATTATCTTTTTATCACTAATAACTTTTATCCCATGAATAGATAAATCTTTCTCTAAAAGTTTTGTACAATTAAAGTTCACTCCATTGGCACCATGTGTTAAGTCTTGTATAGGTAATACAGCTATTTTATCAATAGGTTGAGCTAAACTTACAATAGGATAAAGTGAAGTTAATATAAAAAGAATAACTACCAATAAAAATCTATTATTAATATGTTTTAGGAGTCTCATAGGGCACTCTTATATACCTAAAAAATTTATTATTTACCTAATGGTATAGTATCTAATAGATTATCAACTAACCTAAGTGTAACTTCATAAGGATCTGAAGGCGCCAAACCGAATAACCTTTTTATAAGAGAGTACCCACTATCATATCCACTAGCTTGCCATAATACTAAGCCAGAACGTGTATCTACTAAACGTAATGTTAAAGATATTACAGGATATGAAAACATACCATTTCTTTCATAACCCGCCTGGTCAATAGAGCCCAAAATAAGAGCCTGTACATTTAATCTTTGTCCTAATCTTTTTATAATAGCTTTATCAAGGGGGGAACCAGGCTCTATGGCTTCTTCCTGTAGAACACTATCCACTATACTTTTATCAATTACATCGAATATATGCCTTGAAAGTATCTGTGTAATTACAATATCTCTGGCTCTAACTGCAGCCAGCTTATCACTAGAATGATTACTAAATGGTAATACAGCAACTTTCTTTATATAACCAATATCTACATTAGGTCTTAAAAATGAATTGACATTTTCTTTTATAGAAACTCCACAAGCTGTTAATGAAAACATTATTAAAAAAATTACAAAGCCCTTAATAACTTTAAGCTTTTTCATTGTTATATTACTCCTCCCCACTTAATATTTAAAATCTAGCAACAAACTGACCGTTAGCAGTCCATGCATTTTTATCATCAATTTTAGTATAACTACCATTAAGATTTAAGTTGAAATGATTGCTAATTGTCCATGAGAAAGACCCCATAACTCTTTGCATATTGGCAGAACCATTAGACCAATTATAAATAATACTCATTTGAGTTTTATGAGTAGGAGCTAAAGTAATACTCGCTCCTGCACCATCAGTAGTCTCTGATCCCTCACTCCATGTCCTATAATAATTTGTCTTGAAAGAAAAGATTGCAGAGGGTCTCCAAGTCAAATTAACCATATTGGTATAAGAATCACTACCTGTACCCCTAACTATTTCATTATAATTACCATTATAACCTAAAGTTAATTTCGGAGTTAATCTCATAGTTATATCAAGTCCACAATTCAATATATCTGTTACAGTAGTATTTACTAGATAATTTCTTGTATCTGAATAACCAACTCTTAATGTGGTGCTTAAGTCAGGATATATCTGAGCTCCTGTTGTCAGGGTAATATAATTAGTCGTAGATTGTTTAGAACTATCTTTATAATTATCACTCCTACTTGCTATAATATTAGTATATAATGTAGGCAAAAATTGTGATGTATTACTTATAGAGTAAGTCCTAATTCTATTTTTTGTTACTCCATTATCATTTATATTTTCACTAATACTAAAGGTAGGTGAGAAATACTTAGAATATTTCCAACTTAAGCTAGCAGAATTGATAATATTTTTATAAGTTGGTGAATTAGAAATAGTATTTCTCCTCCAATATAAATTATAGGAGGCAATAATATTATGTGTAATCTTATATGATAATGTAAAATTAGTTATATAGCTTCTACTAATAGTTGTAATTTTTGGGGTAGTATTAGCAGAAGAAATAACCTGATAGGTTTGAACCTCTGTAATATAATAATCATATAGTACTGGCTGATCCATAACTACTTTAATATATTGAGATTTTATTGTACCAGTAGATATCTCAAATCTTTGCTGAATCTTATCATATGTAAACTGAGCTCCTGTAATTACTTTAGTCCACGTTACACCATCACTACTAGTATATATATCCCACACAAAACTATTAGCAAAACTACTTATATCAGAATAAGTATATACATAAATAAGTCCAATAGATTGAGGATAAATATATTGAATAAATATAGTAGCTTTTGAACCAGCAGGCACATCTAAACTAGTTCCAGATGTTGTTGTAGGCTTAGTAATACCATCTATTAAGTAAGGTGCTGCTGTTAAAGCAGTAGTACTATTCGCTTCTATATTATCAATCTTAATCTGTTTAATATAAGTTGTACCTGAAATAGGTGTAGCATAGCTTGTAGATGAAGTATACATAAATTGTTGAGAAAAATACATTGATAATCTATTTTCAAAAAAGTTATGCGAAGTCTGAAATCTTACAAAGTGATTTTTGGTTGTTGATTTTGTATTGTAGACATTATTTTTAGTTTTATTCCAATTGAAATTATAATATATTTTATTTGTTAGATAGCTCCAACTAATATTTGTACCAAAATACTTGCTTGTTATATCCATTGTCCTAGGACTAGAATTATCATAATTCCAATTTTTACCTATAGTAAACATCAAATTAGGAACCCACTTTTTTCTCCAGTTACTAGACCAAACTGCAGATAAAGATCTATAACTATAAGTAGGGGTCCCTGTACTCCTTCTATCACTACCAGAAGCTGATAGATAAAATCTAAATAAATCGTTATTTAAACCGAAGTTAACTAAAGGGGCTAAGAGTTCATCTACATTACCTTCCCTCCATATTCTGGTATATCTCATGTTACCACTGAAAGAAATAACAGGATTTAAAAACTTATTAAAATCCATACTATAAGATTGGAAAAAACTCTTTGTAGTAGTTTTATCATGATCCCAACTATATTGCCAATTAGCTGTTAATCCAATAGGAAGGGCATATCCACTTGTTATGAATAAAAAAATTATACTTAAAAAACTGAAAATAAATTCATATATTATCTTATAACTCTTCCCTCCACTCCCCATTTTTTAGTGAATACCTCTCTTTACAAAGTTTAACGTAAGATTTTTACATATCATTTTAATTTTTATTACATATTAAGATATAGGTTTCATAGTAACTAATATTGAATCTCAATTCATTTTTTTATCTTAAAGAATTTATTCTAAATGTAAAGTTATAATTTGTTATCTTTATTATTGTAAAATCTTTGTACATTAAGGATGGAAGAGATAAATCTCTCCATCCTTTAAGTTTTAATAAAAACTTTTTACTTAATTTTTTGTTGTGTGACAAACAAAACATCCACACTTCGAATTATTTTCCCCAGAGATACAGGCTTTATAATCCCATCTAAGCATATCTGCATAAGGAGAACCATGAGCTCTGTGACAAGACAAACACATAACTTGATCACCTTCTGATTCACCCTTTTTTACCCAAACTTCAGAAGTTGAATGGGTCATTGTTAATAACCTATTAGGATCTCTAGCTAAGGGAGCTAAAGGAGAATATCCATTTCCATTATTATAATATTGATATTCATCACCTGTAGCATCAGATAATGCTAAACTTGTTGGGTGCAT
>CAZODM010000082.1:0-8117 GCA_964578585.1 uncultured Desulfobacterales bacterium
AAAAAAGCGCAAGTTTTAAAAACTTGCGCTTTTGGAGCTATTATGCAACATAAATTTTAGTGTTCTAAGGTCATCTTTTTTGCAAATCCATTCCTACCTGCTCTTATATCATCTGACCAACGCTGGAAGATATAAGCACTTGTTCTATATACAAGGTGTCCAAACTTTGTATATGGAACTGCTAAGAACAATGCAGCAACACATCCTAAATGTAGATAATATACAGGATATGCAATCACTGCAATATTTAAAAGTCTTAAAATCTCTGCACCAAGTCCTGTAACACCCACAGCCAAAATAAGATAAATCAAAATCCAATCAGGAGTTGCACTTGAAAGGACTCCCTCTTTGGTCTTTTGATCTCTCATTGCCTTTACCATCAAAACACCAGCAATGAGCATTACAGCACCAATATTAGCTAATATCTTTACAGGATGAAACATTGATAGAGGTACATGCATACCAAAGATATCAGCTCCAACAAATACATAATTTGTTACAAAGAACAGAATAATAAAGGACCAAAGTAGCCATAAATGTCCTTTTGCCCTTTCTGCAGTCTGTCCACACTTCTTAAATCTATCGTGCTTTAAAATCTCAATTATAGACTTCCAACCATAATCACAAATTAGGTCTCCAAGCATTGGCCTTGGATATGTCCCAGTATAAGACTGAGGAAGTTTTGCACCAGCACTAATATCATGCCAAAATTCAAAGATTCCCTTGAGAGCTACAATTACAACAAAAATAGCCAAAGGCATAAATACTGCGTCAATAGGAAGAACTGTCAAAACCTTTTCGTAATCTACCTCTCCCTTTGGAATAAATGGATGGCCTAAGAGGAATATCTCTCCCAATACTACTAGAATAAAGAAAATAATAATAGCTACAACTCCTGTGGGTCTAGACATAATATCTGCTAACCCTTTAGGAGATGCATAATACTTGATGGCATTATTTCTAATACCAGCAAGAACATCACCAGGACGTGCACCACGTGGACAATAAGCTGTACAATCTCCACACTGGTGACACAACCAAACATCTACATCACCAGACACTTTAGATGCCAAACCCCATTGAGCCCAAAGCATTTCCTTTCTGGGGAATGGTCTGTCTGGGTTAGACAGTGGACAAACTACAGAACATGTGGCGCACTGATAGCACCTATTAACTGTCTCCCCCCCGGAGTCCATGACCCCTCGTATAAACGAGAGATCCGGCTCCACTTTTTTGAAATCAGCCATGACAGGCACCTCCCTTTACCAACCTTTAAATGGATTCGGTCCCAGACCAATAATTTCTTCTACAAAGTCATTAATGATCTGAGGAACACGATCATAATCGTCAATAGCAACCTGCTCAAGTTTAACTCTTTCTGGCTCCATACCAAGGGAGTTAAGTGTTTCAGCAACGTTCTCCATACGTCTATTACAAAGCTCGCTACCCTTTACAAAGTGACATTGATAATCATCACCAAATTTACATCCAAGCAACAAGCATCCATCCATACCAGATGACATAGCATCTTTAATCCATGCAACATTGACAGAACCCAAACAACGCACAGGAATAATCCTTGGTAGTCTTGACCATGTTAACCCCTTGCGTGCTGCCATATCAAGTGCTGGATATGCATCATTTTCACACGCAAAGATGATCATACGTAGTTTATCATCATCGTCATCTGGGACTTCAATAGCCTTGATCATAGAGCCAACAATATCAATATTGTAATCTTTGAATCCAATAATACGTTCCGGACATGCACCCATACAGGTTCCACAACGGCGGCATCTTGTAGGATTGGGCTTTGGAGTACCTTTCTCATCGTCATCTAATGCTCCAAATGGACACTCCTCAGTACATCTCTTACACTGAGTACAACGCTGGAAGTAAAAGTCCGGATAATCAAAGTCCCAAGTTCGGGGATGCACTGCATGGCCTTCTTCTGCTGCTACAAGGCACTGAATAGCCTTAAGAGCTGCTCCTGCAGCATCTTCCATAGCCTCTTCTATGGTCATAGACCTATGTACACCACCAGCAGCATAAATACCTGTTCTTCGTGTCTCATAGGGGAAACAAATAAAGTTAGAATCGCAATAACCACCAAAGAGGTCAAGATCTTTAAATGCAGGACCTTGACGATATGCAAGGTTAATTACTGCCTCGTCTTTAGTTGTAGGAACCATCCCTGTTGCAAGAACAACAAGATCTACATCTAAAGAAACATCATCCCCTAAAATAGTATTCTCTACATTAACAGTTAGGCCACCTGCACCATTATCCTTGACCTCAGTTACAGCACCTTTGGTCAGGAAGATGCCAGGATCATCCTGAATACCCTTATAGAAGTATTCATACTGTCCGGGAGTACGCATATGTTGATAAATAACATATGCCTTACCATCTTCAGGCTGATCTTCACGTAGGTATTTAGCCTGCTTTAAGGCTACAAGACTTGTCACAGCAGAAGCATAGGGGAAGTCTGCATCATCTTCCTTCCCACCAGGGCTTTGAATAAATGCAACGCTTTTTACCTCTTTCCCATCAGAAGGTCTCTTTATCTTACCTGCTTTAGCAAGTTCCTCATATTGAACATTTGTAATAACATTGGGATTACCCCATGCAAGATGAGGATATTCTCCCTCTTTAGGAACATATGGCTTCCATCCAGAGGCAACAACAACAGCCCCGTAGATCTCTGCATTTGGATCTACCTCCATGTAATGTCTACGACCTTCGTTTTTCTCTTCATACTTCTTCTGTAACTCTTCTGCTGAAAGTTCTTTTCCGTTTTCATCAACCTTTTCTTCATCTGTCAAAGGAACAGGGGCATCCCATTCACTTTTTGTACCTGCTTCTTTAAGGCTTACCCGATATTCACCAGGTACCCCTGCAATACGTGCAACCTCGGTAGAGGTCTTAACAGTGATCTTATCATTTGATTGAACCTTAGCAATAAGATCTCCCACAATAGGATCAATAAGACTTGAATAATCTGGTCCTATAGGAATCTGCTTTCTTAATTTAGCAGCAAAACCACCAAGCTGTGGCTCACGCTCTACAATAGTTACTTCATGACCTACTTCTGCTGCTTCTAAAGCAGCGGTAAGACCAGTTATTCCACCACCAATTACTAAAATTCTCTGATTTACTGTTTCTGGCTTGTAAGGATCAGGAAGTTGAGCCTTATCCACCTTGGCAACTGCCATGCGGATATAGTCCTCAGCCAACTCCTGGACATGTTCCTTAAACTTTTCAGCATCATCTTCTTCTCCAGGAGTTGGATTACTCCAAGCAACAAACTCTCTTAAGTTTACCCTTTCTACAACAATTCCAGGGATATCAAATTGTTTATATTCAACTCTAGGGCTTGCACCTGCAATAATTACTGCTTGAAGCTCCTCAGACTCAACATCCTTCTTAACCATATCAACACCTGAAGGTGAATAAAGATCATCATGAGTCTTTACTATATCAACCCCCAGGTCACCAGTAGCTAACTCAACAAGTTTATCTATATCGATAACCTCAGAAATGCCATCACCTGTGTATATATAAAGTCCTTTCTTTTTCGACATCAGCCTGCCCTCCTCACCACGGTCTGAATGGCCTTTAAGGCAGCAGCCGTTGCACTCTGCGCCGATGAAACTACATCAATTGGCCTCTTTGCACAACCACATGGTATTATACCTTCTTTCGGCTTTACAAAGCCATTTTCATCATACTCTATACCTGGAATTGGCTCAGTGGCACCATGTGGCTGCATACCTGTAGCAAGAACGGCCAAATCGACCTCTTGCTCTATCTTACCACCACCAATTGTATCTTCAGCAATAAGTTTAATTGCCTTTGTATCAGGATTTTCTCCAACCTCTGCTACCTTACCCTTTATAAAATGTACCTTTGGATCTGCTTTTACCTTAGCATAGAAATTTTCATATTTTCTACCTGGAGAACGAATATCTATATAAAAGATATAAATCTCTATATCTGGAGACTGTTCCCTAAGATAAAGGGCTTGTTTCAAGGTAGCCATACAACATATATATGAACAATATGGAAGATGATTCTCATCTCTAGATCCTGCACATTGTACAAAACCAACTGTCTTTGGCTCCTGTTTATCTGATGGACGTACAATCTTACCACCTGTTGGACCAGATGGAGACGCCATACGCTCTATCATCATATTCGTTACAATATTCTCATATTTACCAAATCCAAGATTATCCATTTTGGTAGCATCATAAGGTTGCCAACCTGTTGCAACAATAATTGCTCCTACATTTAAATTAATAGTCTCTGGCTGTTGATTTAGATCTACATGTCCAGGTGGCATTGCAGCCTTAATCTTAGCGGCTTCTTCTGTACCAATTACAGATGCATCTAACACACACTGTGCAGGGAAAGCCATTGGATGAGGCATATAAATTGGTTTGCGAGTATTTAACCCAAAGTTAAACTCATTTGGTACCTCTTGAGTTGCAGCATCTTCCCCTGCCTTACAATTAGTACATTGAGGGGTTGTGTACTTAGGATTCACCTGTATTTCTACATTAAAGTCGCCTGGGCCACCTGTAATGGACTTAACTTCAGCAAAAGTATAAAAGTTAATACGTGGATTGGTCTTTACTCTTTTAAAGTTGATTTCAAGACCACAAGTTGGTGGACAGAGTTTTGGGAAATATTTATTAAGCTGAGTAACTCGTCCTCCTAAAAAACTTTGTTTTTCCACGATATAAACATCGTAGCCCATTTCGGCAGCCTCACAGGCGGCCGTTAAACCACTAAAACCACCGCCTATAACCAGTATACTGTTACTCATCTGCCCGCTCCTTTTCTTCGTGCATCAGGTATTTTATCCTCTTCTCCCCAGCGGGTTCCCGCCGGTGGTCCGCGGTCTGCCTGCGAGAGCCCCAGCCAACTCGCCGAACACCGGAGGACCGCTTTAACATAACTGTTATAAATATGGAAATAGTCAGGCGCCTTCTCGGCGCCTGACCATATATAGCAAATTACATTAAGTCAGAACCTAACCTCATATTAGTCAGGAATAATCTGATATAGTTTCTTCTTGAATACTGACCACTCACCAGTCTTTGGATCATACTTGGAGTTGACGAAGCACTTCCAACCACCCTCATCAAAGCCCTTAGTATCTGCTTCTGGGAAGTCTGCTCTGTAGTAGAAGCCAGGATACCTAGACTCTTCACGGAACTGGATGTGACGGAGGTGATCCTCAACACACCAAATTCTGTGTAAGTTCTCCCAAGCTCTCATAAGCTCATGGAGACCACCAGCAGCCATCTTCTCAGAGTCTTCACGTAGCCACTGTAAGTGCTGCATTACGATCTCAAGAAGTTTTGCATTAGTAGTATAATAAGGAGTCCAACCTGCGCCGTACTCATCAGTGTACTTCATCAAGCGCTCCATCATATGACGTGGCTTGATGTAGTTGGGGTTGACCATTTCATGTGTGGTCTTTTTGTAGTTTTCATAGTAAACAGTGACTGGCTTATAGATCTCAGCCTTAAGCTCATCAGCACTTACTGCCAAGGTTGGTGTAAAGTCTTTATTATCACGTACGTATCTAGCCATTGCTTTAGCAGCAATACGACCTTCACAGTGAGAACCAGAAGAGAACTTATGACCAGATGCTCCAACACCGTCACCAGCAGTAAAGAGACCATTAACTGTGGTCATTCTGTTGTAGCCCCACTTATATTCATCAGGTACCCAATCCTCATTTGGTCCACTTACCCAGATACCGCAGCATCCAGAGTGAGAACCAAGCATATAGGGCTCAGTAGGCATAATCTCTGAACCAATCTTCTCTGGCTCAATGTTCATGGATGCCCAAAGACCTGCCTGACCAACTGACATGTCAAGGAAGTCTTCCCATGCTTCACTCTCAAGCTCTTTCCAATAACGCTTGAGCTGTTTCTCATCCATACCCTCTTTCCTCTTTTCTTCGAGGAATGCATTAAGAGCACTTGCGGTATCCATATAGATAGGACCACGCCCTTCCTTCATCTCAAAGAGCATGAGGTGGTTACGTAGACAGGTTGGAGTAATTGGAGCAGTTCCATATGGAGCATATTTCTCAAGCTCTTTCTTTGCACGTTCACTCTTTACATATGCCTCACCAAGACCATTGGTAACACCTGCCTTAAAGAGCAAGAACCAAGCACCAACTGGTCCATAACCATCCTTGAAACGAGATGGGGTGAAGCGGTTCTCCATCATGGTCATCTCAGCACCGACCTGCATACAAAGTGTGTAGGTAGAACCAGCATTCCATACTGGGTACCATGCACGACCTTTACCTTCATCAGTGCTTCTTGGACGGAAGATATTGACTGCACCACCGCAGGCAACAATCATTGCTTTGCATTTAAATACATGAACTTTATTCTCACGAACACTAAAGCCTACTGCACCTGCAATTGTGTTCTCTTTATTGGCATCAAGGAGAAGCTTAACTATAAAGACACGCTCATAAAGATCATAGCCCATTTCCTCAAGAGCAGCCTTTGCAGCTTCAGCAACAATACACTTATAGGACTCACCATTGATCATGATCTGCCACTTACCTGTACGAACTGGCTTACCACCTTCGGTGAGCTTTTTACCTTCACTACCTTTTTGCTTCCAAATTGGAAGACCCCATTCCTCAAAATGATGGACAGAATCATCTACGTGACGACCAAGATCAAAGATCAAGTCTTCACGGACAACACCCATAAGGTCATTTCTGACCATACGTACATAGTCTGCAGGGGTATTCTCACCAATATAAGTATTAATAGCAGAAAGACCCTGAGCAACTGCACCAGAACGCTCAAGAGCTGCCTTATCAATAAGAGCAACCTTGGAGCCCTCAGGCATCCATTTTCCAATCTCCCATGCAGCACCGCAGGCAGCCATACCACCACCTACGATAATAGCATCATACTCATGCTCCTCAACAGGGACCTTGGACAGATCCGGCTCGGCCAAAAGTTCCCACGTTGGTTTGTTTGGAAGTGCCATATCTTATTCCTCCTTAAATTCTTTCTTTCACGTTGTTCTTACCACACCTTTTGAAAACCTAATGTTACCTAACTATTAAGTTAGCTAAAATCTGCTGGAGTAGGTAAGGTTTTCCCAACTTCTGTGAATAAAAGTTCATTGTCTAGATCTTCTGGATTTGGAGTTGGTTCACCCTCATAAGGTTTAATAGAACCCTCAGGTGTGGTTCTAATGGGGAACTTAAATCTTTTCATGTTTCCATTACGGAACTTGACAGTCCACATAATTGAATCAGTACCCCTCATTGGCTGAACATAACCACCCATAGGAGCAATGTCTGCATAGTGACGAACCTCAATTGCACCCTGTGGACAGATCTTTACGCAGGAATAACATTCCCAACACTGATCAGGTTCCTGGTTGTAAGCCCTCATCTCATCTGGGTTAAGGACCATCAAGTCATTGGGGCAGATGTACATACATGCCGTCTTCTCCCCACCTTTGCAACCGTCACATTTTTCCGGGTTGACAAAGCTTGGCATCGCAATACCTCCTGATTTTTTAGTTTCTTGTTCCTAGTTAACACTAACCTGTAACGCCTCTATTCTTTTTTATAAAATAGCTTGTGCTTGCTCCACCCCCTTTCCAATGTACAAAACATAATGACTATGCCTGTTCCTTCTTAAAAAGGTGCAACACACAAGCTGATTAAATATAAAAAAAGGTGCCCACCCCTGTCCATTTCTCCTGGGATAAGCACCTTTCTAAGGCAGCAAAATTATTATATAAACACCTGCCCATAGCACCTATTATTTTGGGAGGCTTATGGGTAGATGTATATCTTTTCATTAGCAGACCTCTTTAAACTCTAAACTTCTATCTTAAAACTCTTATGTACTCCCTAATTACCAAGACTTTTAAACTTAATACTTTTATTGTTAATACTGAATTGTCACTCATTGCTAGCTGATTTTATATTCAGTATCTCACAAAATGTCAAGAGAAAAGTAAATAAAAGCTAATTTTTAGCCCTTTGAGCCCTAAAGTTTATTATCAATCAAAATACTTGCAATCTAACAGGCTCTCATCCATATTAATCA
>CAZODM010000083.1:0-8101 GCA_964578585.1 uncultured Desulfobacterales bacterium
TTATGCTCATGAGCTAGTAACTATTGCAGATAAAGAAATAAAAGCAATTAAACAACTACTAAGAAAAGTAGCCTTAAAAAAGATACCTAAAAGGTAAGATAGAAATATAAAAGACATATAACAAAAAGGTAGGAAGTTATTTAAGGAAAAGCCGATTTTTAACAAAAAATGAGATAGTAAAAAAACAAAAAAGATTAAGAAGGCGAGTAGATATAGAAAATAATAAAATAACGGGTATAATTTTTCTATAGGTTTTTTAGGATTTAATCAATAGAAGTAGGTATTATAATAGATCAAAAATCGGCATAGTCATAATATTATTAAGAGGGGCTAAATATAAGCCTATTTGCTTAGGAATATTACATAGCTATTTAAACTAAGATTAGGAGTATTACTCAATTGTTTATTCAAATTTAAGATATTAGAACTTAAAGTGGCTATTATATCTTTATTAGTTTAATTTTTATACTAGATTTGTTAGGCTGTTTACCTGTTTCCATAACCACCATGTAAGTAGTCCAAACAATATATTGGGTATCCAAAGACTTATCCAAGGGGAAACTATTGCAACTTCTGCCAAGTTTTCACTTAATACAAGTAGCACATAATAGACTATAAAGGCACTTAATGCTAATGCTACACCTCCAGCTATTCCTGTGCGACCAAATTTTATTCCAAGAGAAGCACCTAAAAGTGCCAAAATAAGTGCACCAATAGGTAAGGCAAGTCTTTTATTAAATTCTATTAATAATCTTCTCCTTTGTTTGGGAGTAATTTTAGGATCTTGACTATTTTGAATTAACTCTTTTAATCCCATCTCTCCTCTACTTTTTCCTCTATATGGTATACTTATATAAAGCTTAAGAATATACAATTTAAATTTTATAATGTTAGATACATCTTTTAATAAATTTATTCGATGTAATGTTCCATCTTTTAAGGTTAAAATTATATATGAGTCATTTTTAGAAATTAATATCCTTCCTTTTCTTGCAAATATTTCACTTACAGCCTTTGGATTTCTAGCATCTTGTAAAAATATACCTTTTAGCTTTTTCCCATGAGCTTTTGATTCATTTACAAATAAGGTTAAACCTTTTATTGGAGAAACAAAGGTTAAAGGAGGGATTCCTCTTATGAGTGTTTTACTACTGATTTGATATATAAATCTATGAGCAAAACTTTTTGCCCTTGGTAATATAAAAGCACCAGTAATAAAGGTTAAAATCCAAATTAAAATTCCAACCCATAAGACTGGCATAAAGACTTTTTTAGGACTTATACCCACAGCAAATATAGCAATTAATTCGTTGTCCTTGTTTAGACGAACCATAGCCAAACATGTGCCTAATAGGGCTGAAATAGGTAATACAAACAATAAAAAGGTTGGAATTAACAGCAGAACAAATTGTATTAATTGATCTGGAGATATATCTGATCTTAGTAATATTCCAGTAAGGGGCAAGAGACGTCCAAGCAATAATATTGCACAAAGTACAAAAAAACTAAAGAGGAGGGGTATAAATATCTCTCTATATATTAATTTTGCTAAGATTTTCATAACAATTATAAAAATTTTTTAAGATTTTCTATCACAATAACAATTTTAATCTTAAGGTTAAAGAGCTCAGTCCTACTAAAAAACAAGTTTTGATCTTTTGAATATGTCTTTTTATTTTTATAAAAAATCTTATACTATTTAAAAGAGTAGTCAGGAGGAAGATGTGAGTAAGAATGAAAAAATACTTTTAAATGCTCAAGAGATGGATAGAGCTCTTACAAGAATGGCTCATGAGATTATTGAGCATTCTAAAGGTATAAAAGATTTAGCACTTATAGGCATTAGAACCGGAGGGGTTTATTTAGCAGAAAGACTTAGGCAACGCATTGCTGCAATAGAAGGTGTAATGTTACCCTTTGGTATACTGGATATAAATTTATATAGAGATGATTGGAGCAGACTCACTCAACACCCTATCGTTAGGAAAACAGAGATACCCTTTGCTGTAGATCAAAAAGATATAATACTTGTAGATGATGTAATATACACAGGACGTACTATAAGAGCAGCCCTTGATGCACTTACAGATTTAGGTAGACCTAAAAGGATACAGCTTGCTGTGTTAGTGGATAGAGGGAGAAGGGAATTACCAATTCAGCCTGATTATGTAGGTATTTCTATAAAGACTTCATCTAAGGAACACGTTAACGTATATCTTAAGGAACAAGGAACCCCAGATTGTGTGGTATTAACAAAAAATGAAGACTAATCCCTTAAAACTATACAGGATCCCACGGAAAATTGTTTGGGTTTGCCGAACTACCTCTACAAATGATCTTGCTAAATATGAATTATTAAAAGATCCAAGGCCTTGGCAGGCGTTTTTTGCCTCTGAACAGACTAAAGGCAGAGGTAGAAAAGGAAACCATTGGGTATCCCTAAAAGACAAAGGACTATTTTTATCTATAGTCTTACCAGATGTTAATAAAGAACTACGAAATCTTATCCCTATTGTTACAGGTATAAGTGTTGCTGAAGCTATTGAAGCTAGGGTAAAAAGAAAGTCCAATAAAGATATTGCTATAAAACTTAAATGGCCAAATGATATATACTTAAACAATAAAAAGTTAGGTGGTATCCTATGTGAAAGGACTAGCTATGGCTCTATAAGTAGAATTATATGTGGCATAGGTATAAATTTAACTGGTCATCCAAAAGATATTTCTCATATAAATCCAGCTACAGATCTACTTACACAGACAGACACTATTATTAATGCAGGGCAATTAGTTAATCCTATATGTAATAACATTTGGGCTTATTTTTTAAAATTAAACGAAAAAAGACAGCAAATAGTTGATAATTTTTTAAAAAGAGATCTTTTATACAATCAATATGTAGAGATAGAATCTCCTATCTTGATAAGATCAGATAATTTCAACGTAGCTGAAAGTATACGAGGTATAGCAAAAGGAATTGATGAAAATGGGGCACTTATGCTTGAATCTTATGGAATAATATATAGATTGATCTCTGGAACAGTCTCTATTTTAAAAGAACCCAAAAGGCTTTTGAGGTCAACACTATGAGCGATGTAAGAATTGGAATAACCATGGGATGCCCTGCTGGGATAGGCCCAGAGATAATCCTTAAAGCCCTTTATAAAAAAAAAGAGCTATTAGAATACTCTTTTGTTATTGGAGATATAGGTGTACTAAATTATACAAAAGACAATCTACAAATAGATATAGAGATTGCCCCTATTAAGGACAGTAAACAGACAATTGCTAATAAAATAAATGTATTGCCAATTACACAGCTAGATATTAGCAAGCTTAAACTAGGGAGTCCAAACAAAACAACAGGAGAAGCTTCATATAAGTATATAAAAAAGGCTATTGATCTTGCTCTTTCTAAAGAAATATCTGCTATTGTAACAGCTCCCATAAGTAAGATAGGACTTAAATATGCAGGCATTGATTTTCCAGGACATACAGAAATACTTGCTCATTTTAGCCAGTGTTCTAAATATGCAATGATGCTGGCAGGCAGTAGACTCAAAGTGGTACTTGTCACAATACACTGTGCACTAAAAGAAGTAGCAAGTCTTATTTCTCAAGAAAAAATTGTTGATTTACTCATACTTATTGATCAATCCTTTAGAAGGGATCTTGGGATTAATAACCCAAGAATTGCTGTTTGTGGATTAAATCCTCATGCTGGTGAAAGTGGAATGTTTGGAAGAGAAGAGATAGAAATTATAGAGCCAGCCATAAAAAGGGCACAAGATATTGGTATAAATGCTAAAGGGCCTTTCCCACCAGATACTCTATTTTATAGAGCAGCAAATGGAGACTTTGATGTAGTACTTTGTCAATATCATGATCAAGGACTTATTCCCTTAAAACTTCTACATTTTAGGGATGGAGTAAATGTAACCTTAGGACTTCCATTTATCAGGACATCTGTGGATCATGGTACTGCTTATGATATAAGTGGTAAAAATCTGGCAGACCCAACAAGCCTTATAGAAGCCATCTATATGGCATTAGATATGTCTAAAAAAAGGTTCAAAGCATAAAAGGAAAGGGGTAAAAAGCTATCTTGCAGGATCAAAAAGGGCATTTTAGTGTAAATAAGTCTAAAAATTCATATCAAAGCTCCCTCAACTCAAAAATCCTTATTGTTAAAAATTTAACGAAAAGATTTGGCAAAAGAATAGCAGTAAACTCTATCAGTTTTTCTATTTTAAAAGGACAGTGTTTAGCCATATTAGGACCAAATGGAGCAGGGAAAACTACAACTATACACATGTTGGTCGGAGTAGTAGAAAAGAGTTCTGGTACAATAGAAATATTTAACTTATTTGTACCAGAGCATCTTAAACAGATAAAGAAAAGGGTTGGAGTTGTTCCTCAAGTAGATAATCTCGATCCAGACTTAACTGTTATAGAAAATCTTCTTATTTATGCATCTTATTTTAATATTAACAAAAGGACTGCACTAAAAAGAGCAGACGAACTCCTACACTTTTTTGCCCTTTCTAAAAGAAAAAATGAAGTAATTTCAAACCTCTCAGGTGGACAAAGAAGAAGAATCATACTTGCAAGAGCCCTTATAAATAAACCAGAACTGTTAATACTTGATGAACCTACCATTGGACTTGATCCTCAAGCAAGACTTCTCATATGGGAAAGGCTTGAGAGGTTAAAGGCAAAGGGGACAACTATGCTCTTAACAAGCCACTATATGGAAGAGGTCTCAAGATTATCTGATAATTTAATCATATTGAATAAGGGTAAAATCATAGTAGAAGGTAATGCCCAAAGACTTATTGACACACTTATTGGCCCTGAGGTATTTGAACTTGAGCTTTCTCCTAACATCAAGATAGAAATGCTTCTTGATAGATTTTCTCAATGTGATATTGCAGTAGATAGATCTCCTCAAAGGCTTTATATATATCCTAAAGACAGACAAAGGGCAGTGGTTGTTGAGAAGATAATAAAGGAATTTCCAAATTGGATTAGGCGTCCGTCTAATCTTGAGGATGTATTTTTACGCCTTACTGGAAGAAAATTGAGGGATCAGTAAGCTATGATTTTAGGACCTATAAGGGTTTGGCAAAGGAATCTAAAGGTATGGACCAAACACTATCAAGCAAGCCTTATTGGTAATCTTGGACAACCAATCTTATTTTTAATAGCCATGGGGGTTGGATTAAAAAAAGAAGTTCCTCAGATAAATGGACTTACATATCTACAATTTATTGCTCCAGGATTAGTAGCCTCTGCAATAATGTATGGGGCTGCTTTAGAGACAACTTATAATTCATATACAAGACTTACTATACAACGCTCTTACGAAGCAGTACTTATGACCCCCATTTCTGCAACAGAACTTGCATTTGGAGAAATCTTGTGGGGAGCTACAAAAGGTCTTCTGGCAGGGATTATAATGCTCATAGCACTTCCTCTCTTTGGAGTAATACCCTCCTTTTGGACAATCTTATTAATACCTGTTCTATTTTTTGAGGGAATATTCTTTGCAGCACTAGGACTCATTATGACAGCAATTGCATCAAATTATGACTTTTTTAACTATTTTACTTCACTTGTAATAACGCCTCTATTTTTATTCTCTGGGATATTCTTCCCAATAAGTGCAATGTCTAAGTTTGTAAGGCCAATTCTCTACTGTCTTCCACTAACACATGTAGTACTTGCAGCTAGAGAGCTTTGTTATGGTAGGTTAAGCTCCATGATATTTGTATATATTCTGGTTACGATAACTTTAGCTATTTTTACAAGTATATTAGCAGCAAATATGCTAAAAAAAAGGCTTATAAAATAAGGCAGAGATGGAAAAGAGCTTTTATTTAAAAAGCTTAGATGATACCAAAAGATTTGCAACCTTATTGGCTAGGTGTTCTAGGGAAGGTGATATCTTTTTACTAAATGGAGATCTTGGCACAGGTAAGACTACATTTGTAAAGGCATTTTCAAAGGCTTTGGGATTTGATGAACAAGATATAACAAGTCCTTCTTTTACACTGGTAAATGTATATGATAAACCTGTAAGGCTATTACATGCAGACCTTTATAGACTGGGCAAAGGAGCAGATCTTTTTACTTTAGGTATAGAAGAATATATAGATAAAGGTTATATAAGTCTTATTGAATGGGCACAATATTTAGATGAAAGACCAGAGGAACAAACACTAACTTTAACCTTTAAGTTTAAAGACCTAAGTGCTTTAAACGAGAGGATTATAACACTTTTTACAACTGATCCTTTATGGGAGAAAAGGATTTCTGATTTAGAATTATAATGGAGGTGTGGATGAAGGCTCTTGTACTTAGTGGTGGAAAGGGCACGAGGTTAAGACCTCTTACTCATACAATGGCAAAACAACTTGTGCCTGTAGCAAACCAACCAATTTTAGGCTATGTCATGAATCACATCTCGCAGGCAGGTATCAAAGAGGTTGGAGTGATAATTGCTCCTGAAACGGGTAAAGAGGTAAAAGAATATCTTAAGGATGGAAGCAATTGGGGTTTTTCAATAACGTATATTGAACAAGAGGCTCCATTAGGGCTTGCCCATGCAGTAAAAACTGCTAGGGAATTCTTAGGAGACAGCCCTTTTGTAATGTATTTAGGAGATAATTTATTGGGTACAGGTCTTATAAATGCTATTAAACACTTTAACCAAGAATCTCCTGATGCCCTTATATTTTTAAAAGAAGTAGAAAATCCTACAGCATTTGGTGTAGCAGTCCTAAATAAAAATGGAGAGATAGAACAATTAATTGAGAAACCAAAAGTACCACCATCTAATCTTGCACTTGTTGGGGTATATTTGTTCTCACCCAAAATTCATGAGGCAATTGAACGCATAAAGCCTTCATGGAGGGGAGAGCTTGAAATAACCGATGCAATACAAGAACTTATAAAAATGGGATATAAAGTCATAGGAGAAAAGCTTGATGGGTGGTGGCTAGATACAGGTAAAAAAGATGATTTTTTAGCAGCAAATACTACCGTATTAGATGACTATGCCAAAAGGGATATAAAGGGTGAAATAGATAATGATAGCAAAATAGAAGGACGTGTTACTATAAGGCCTGGTGCAATAATAAAATCTTCTATAATAAGGGGACCAGTTATAATTGGAGAAGATGCCCAAATCGTTAATTCCTTTATTGGTCCTTTTACAAGTATTGGTAAGAGGGCTAAAGTTATTGGTTCAGTTATTGAACACAGTGTAATATTAGATGATGCAAGTGTTGAAGGTATTGAAAGATTAGAAGATAGTCTTATAGGAAGACTCTCTAAAGTAAGCCTTGGAAGTGGACACACTAAGGCATTAAGACTTATGATTGGAGATCATAGTCAGGTTGAAGTTTAAGCCTACATAGAAAGGAAAGATAGATTATGGAGAAGATAATCTTTAAAAAGGGTCCTATTAAAGATGTAATTATAAGAAATCTTACAAAATATTTAGATGAAAGAGGTTGGCTTGTTGAACTTTATAGAGAAGATGAACTAAATGGCACACCACTTCCTAATATGGCTTATGCATCTTTAACACTTCCTGGGGTGGTAAGAGGTCCTCATGCACATCATGAACAAACAGATCTATTTTGTTTTGTGGGTCCAGGAAACTTTAAACTAGTGCTTTGGGACAATAGAAAAGACTCTGAAACCTATGGAAATATGCAAATCATATTTGCTGGTCAAGATGCACCAAAGGCTGTAACAGTGCCCCCTGGTGTAGTACACGGATATAAATCTTTAGGACCATTACCTGGACTAGTTTTTAATGCACCAGATAAACTCTATGCGGGTTGGGGTAAAAAAGAACCTGTAGATGAAATACGTTATGAAGAAGATCCTGATTCTCCATTTAGACTTTAATGGTTATTGATAGAAGTTAGTGATTTTATTTTGTTATAAGATGTTTATTATTGTTGATTAATGAATTCAGTTAATCTTAAAAACTAAGTTAATTAAGTTAAAGAGTGCTAGAAGTAATTATTTGTACTTGACAGTTTGTAAGAATCTTGGTATCAACTGCATCGCTAAGGTTGTTTATTTG
>CAZODM010000084.1:0-8048 GCA_964578585.1 uncultured Desulfobacterales bacterium
CAACTATGGTTGGCTCTGAACTTAAATGCTCCGGCAGTCATGTGTATTCCGCCTCTCCATGTATTGGTTGTTGCATTATAGGTAAGCGGAGTTTCATCAGTCCAACCATTGGGTGTAGCATCACCAATAACACCCCAGGTAGTTGCAACGGCGGTATAGGCTAATGTACTTGCATCCACATTGATCTTATAATAGCCGGCAGGTGATGTAATGTTATTGGAGGCATTGGGATTGAGGACACCTGAGTTATTGTCATCGCCATAGTTAGTTCCATTCCAGTCAGGTTCAGTGGAAACTTTCCACTGGTTAGCATTATTTGCCATATAAACATAACCTTCAAGAGCATCAGGAGCACTTACGGTGCTTTTTATCTGCGGAGAATCACCGGGTGACCAGTTAGTATAAGTTGAACCAGGGTAGCTAGCATTAACATAATCACCGGGAATGTACCATGTACGGGAATCCCCTAAGGTAGTAAACTGAATATCATCACCGTAACCAACACCCGCACTGTTTACAGCATAAGCGCGTACGTGATAAGTGGTGTTTTTGGTAAGTCCTGTCAGGTTTGTGACAAATGTTGAATCGGTTCCAGTATCAACAATTTTGTTGTCATTGATGGTAGGATTGGCATTCATTCCCCAAACAAGACCTCGCTCGGTAATCTGACCACCACCATCATAGGTGAATGTCCCTCCTGAAACTGCAGATGTTTTGGTTACACTGTCAACAGGAGATGTAGTTACCTGCGGGAGATCAACAAGTGTCGTAAACGAAACTTCGGGACCGTAATCTGTACCAACGCTGTTGGTAGCGTAAGCCCTAACATAATAAGTCGTGTTACCTTTTAAGTTAGTAAGCGAACTTACAAATGCACCGGTTCCTTTGTCATCTGAAGTTTTGCTATCAGAAACTGTAGGATTGTGAGCAGTTCCAAAACAAATACCGCGTGCAGTAACTGCAGCTCCACCGTTATTGGTTACGTTACCTCCTCCACTGGCTGAATTACCTGTAATAGAACTGATAGTGTCAGTTGTAAGCATAGGAACAACCGGTAAAGTAGTGAAAGAATACTCTTCACCATAAATAGGGCCACTTGTTACAATCGCGTAAGCTCTTGCATGATAGGTTGTTGCATAATGAAGTCCACTAAGAACTACATTGAATGTAGCGGTGGTATTCTCCCCGGTATAAGCAACTTTGTTATTATCAATAGTCGGGCCGGCTGCAGTGTCATAGCAAACGCCTTTTTCACTGAAGCCACTTCCTTCTGCAACAACAAAGCCTACTACAGTTGCAGAATCTGATGTTACACTTAATACCTGCGAAGTTGATAGTGTGGGAGCTAATCTGACATCTGAGTTCTTTTTTGTACAGGAGACGGAAAAAACCGACGCCAGAAAAAGAACAGCTAAAATATTATAGATTGATTTTCTTTTCATGATTTCTATGTTTTAGTTTCTTCAACGCAGGATTAATTATTCTTGACAATGGCATAACTACCAGTCTTACCATCACTGTTAATGGTCAATGTAATGGTATAATTGCCGGCAGTAGCAATGGAAATATTGGCTCCACCTTGTGTAAGATTATCAAGTGTGCCACCCAGGTTCCATGCCCAGCCGTCATTCAGACGGAATTTGATTTCGCCTGCAATCAGGTCTATTGTAATAGACCATGTACCGGATTTAGCATCATAATCCATTTTCGAATCAGGTGAGCCCCAGCCATTCGGGGTAGAAGATCCAACTAAGCCAATCATATAAGCCTCCATAGAGTAAGTCAGGTCAACAGTATTGGCGTTCAATTTATACCATCCGGCATCACCTGTTGCTACGATTCCGGTTCCACCATCAGCGACAAGGTTACTGCCACTGGCACCATAGGTGGTGTCATTATCCGGATCATACAATTTAAATGGTTTAGCAGGATCAATTTTCACGAATCCAAAATAAGAACCATTTCCTAAAGCAGACTCGATTTTCTGGGTAATGCCTGAGCCGACAAGGTCAAGACGTGGTAAGCCATAAGTAGTCACACTTTCCGTGACTGTCTTGGATGAATATTCAAACGGCTTTGAACCGGTTCCGGGAGCACCGGTTCCGGCATCCACAGCCAGAACAGCCCTGATACGGAAATCAACAGAAGAAACAGTATCAGTGGGGAACACTTTTATAAGTATAGAGTTCAGATCGCTGATCGTAATTTTCATAGCATTGTCTTTTGTGCTATTCATGATACTGATCGGATTGGCAAAATTATCGCCGTTAGGGCATGCTTCAAGATAATAGGTAGCTGAAGCCTGAAATCCCGGATCAACAGAAGAACCAACAAAAGTAAGCGTATCCGTCCCATTTGCCCGCATCAGGGTCAAATCAGGAGTCTTTGTTAATTCGGGCGCTGTCGGGTTGGTACTCATTGTAACCATTTCTCCATCTTTTTTGCAAGAAGAGAAAAGCCCAACCAACAGGAGCAACGATATAAAAAAATTAAATTTTATTTTCATGATTATATTTTTTATAAATGTTAATAACCAGGATTTTGATGAATATTGGGATTAGCAGATACTTCATCCCCCGGGATCGGGAACAGATTCAGGTGGCTATCCGTTGCAATACCATTCTTGGCGCCACCTTTCCATACCCAATTGTAAGTTCCGTTAGTAAACTGTCCGAAACGGATCAGGTCAGTACGTCTGTGTCCTTCATAGTAGAATTCACGACCAAGTTCACTCAGTAGGAAGTTATCATTAAGCTGGGCAGCCGTAATATCGCCACTACTTCCACCAAATGCACGTTCGCGAACCACATTTATATCATTTACAGCATCTCCCAAGTCTCCTAAACGATACTCAGCTTCAGCCCTCATTAAATAGGCATCAGCTAATCGGAAAATTGGGAAATTTGTGCAGGCAAAGGCTGAATTATAATCAGCGGGTAAAGTTCCATCATGATTTCTGGCAGTGAATTTATATACGCCAATACCGTAGTCTCCACTTGAAGAGGGACTCGGAATATCTGGGCTCTTTTTAACCCTTAAGAAAACACGTGAGTCCTTGCATTTTTTAAAGAAAGGATCATTAGCATAATCAACATTTCCACCGTAAACGGCAGTGGTATCCATCATTACATTCAGGAAATTCTTTCTGGCTCTGTTACCATTCCAGTTGGTATTGGTAGTCAAGCTATCAAAAGTTTCAGCCGGGAGGTAAGTCGGGTCAGCACTAGATTCCATGATGAATGTAGTTCCAACATAACCCTGGGTATGCAAACCATCCTGTGCCCAGGCAAAAATCATTTCCGGATCATCCGGATAATTATTATCAGCACTGAAATTCTGACGATAATCTTTTGCCAGTGCATAAGCTCCGCTGTTTATGACTTTACTTGCATAATAAGCGCAACTGTCCCAATGGGCAGTTCCGGTATAAACTTTGGCATTCTGATATACCTTAGCCAGTAACATCCAGTCTGCACCTTTGTCAGCTCTTGGGAAAGAAAATCCCGGATCACCAAGGTCGGGTTCAATGGCTTTTAATTCGGATACAATATAGCTGAAAAGTTTTTTACGGGCTACAGTAACATTAGGATCAAGTTGTTTTGGGTAGAATTTACCTACCTGATCTTTTTCCGTGGTAAATGGTGGATTTCCAAACAAATCCATATCCCAGGAATAAGCCAAAGCTCTAAGGAAACGTGCTTCAGCTCTGTATTTAACAACATTAGGATCGGTATTTCCTGCTGTGTTTCTGATATATTCATTAGCATAGGTAATACTCAATCCTAACCGCTGATATACAGCAGTAAGGAATGGGTTGGTTGGGTTCCAGGTCTGTGTGTTCAGATCAGCGATACCTATATCACCCCATGCGCAGATGGCCTCGTCAGTAGTAATTTCCTGAAGATTCCACCAAGCTCTCATGGTAGTAAAAAAGTTGGGGTCAGAAGCATTAATGTCGGGATGATCATTATCCTGTCCTGAAATTAGGAAGCTGGCATAGATTTTTGCCAGGTCTTGTTTCAAATATGCAGGGTTACTTCCCAAGTTTGCTGACATAATTGTGGACGGATCATTGGGAGTAACATTTAAGTCTTTCACACACGAGGTGAACATCACGGTGGGAAGAAGGAATATTCCTATTAATATTATTTTTTTCATGTCTATTCTGTTTTAATTTTTTAATATGATAATCTTACTCCAAACACAAATGAACGTGCCCTGGGATAGAAATTGTTGTCAACTCCTGGAGTACTTCCGCTAACAGGGACTTCAGGATCAAGGCCAGGATATTTCGTTATAGTAAACACGTTCTGAATCGTGAAACCAACATGAGCACTCATTTTATTGGACAGGTTTTTAAATTCATACCCGATGCTCAGGTTGTCCATCTTGAAGAAGGAGGCGTTTTGAACAAAATAGTCACTGGAGAATTGACGTTTTACAAAATTAGTTTTGCTAAGTTGTGTAGGCATATTCTTCCAGTATCCAATCTGGTACATCTGGTCATATGAGGCTCCGGCAGCAACCATGTTATAGACATAGTTTCCGAGACTGAGACGGGTAGAAGTAGAAGCGTCCCAGTTTTTATAAGTAAGACGGAATGATAATCCCATCAAAACAACCGGTGCAGGATTATGGTAGATATACTTATCGCCATTGTTTCCAGCCACTGTACCACCGTTTCCGGATAGATCAACATACATGCCCTCAATCGGGTTGCCATTGGCATCATATACCTGTTTGTTTACAAAGAATGAATGGGCTGCATATCCAACGCGGCTCACCTGGTTCGTACCTGTCATTGCACTTCCATAAAGAATCCCAATATAGCTGGGGTCATTTGTAGATAAAAGTTTGGTAATCTTGTTCTGGTTGTACGATGCGTTAAAGCCGATGTTCAGGGAGAAATCTTTCTTTGCAACAGCTACGACGTTAAGTCCTAGCTCAACTCCCTGATTTTGAAGGCTACCCACATTAGTATATAAATGATTAGAGAAGTTGCTTCCGGTTGGAATAGTAATATCTTCCAGCAAGTCTTTGGTAACACGGAAGTAATAATCTAAAGATCCTGAGATCCGGCCGTTGAGGAAACCGAAGTCTAAACCAATATTCTTTGTGGTTGTCTGCTCCCATTTGATATTGGGATCATATGCATCAGGACGAAGCGTCGGGATATACTTACCATCAAATAAGTAATAGTATCCATCTTGCGATGACCTGTAAGTAGCCATATAAGGATAATAGTTGTCACCGATATCCTGTTGACCGGTAATACCCCAACCCAAACGTAGTTTCAATTGACTGAGCCAGCTAACATTCTTCAGGAAATTTTCATCTTTGATTTTCCATGCTAATGCAGCCGATGGGAACAATCCCCAGTGATTAGATTTAGATGGAGAGAATCGTGAAGAGCCGTCATCGCGAAGCGTAAAGGTTAGCAGGTATTTGTCATTCAATGTATAGTTCAATCGTCCAAAAAATGAAAGAAGTTGAAGGTCATTAATATGAGATATACTGTCAGGTGTTATGCTATAAGGATTTTTAGCATCCCTTGTATAATTATAATTTTCAAGGTGAAAGTGTTGCCACGAATAACCGGCCATCACATCAAACTTACTTTTGATAGATTTTACTTCTTTTACATAGTTCAAGTAAAAATCCAATAAGTTGTTTGTGTTTTTAGCATTATAGTTGCTCAGTCGACCATTGACATATGTGCCAAGAATATTGGGATTGGCAGTAACCGGTTTGTTATTGTAACCATCACTTTTGGTAACATCGGTTGCCAAGTTCAAGTGAGCACGTAAATCTTTAAAGAATGGCAAAGTATAATCCAGCTCAATGTTCCCGATAAAGCGATTTACAACAGATCTGTTATCAACGAGTAATGCTTGAGACAGTGGGTTAGCAGTACCAAGGTTTGCTCCATAGTTACTCCACTGATAATACCCGTCAGACAAAGAATTTCCGTCTCTTACCGGCTGACTGGGGTCCATGGACATTGCGTTGCCAACTGCTCCATCGTCACCGAAATTATTATTGATATGCATACCTTTTGCATTTACATTCACTTTTAGTGAATTTTTGAAGAATGTCGGGTTCAAATTGACCGATCCGGTGAAACGTTTCAGACCTGTGTTTTTAAGAATACCGTTCTGATCGGTATATCCTAAAGTAACCCTGTAAGGAAGGGTTTTGTATGAACCCGAAATACCGATGTTATGATTCTGAGAAAATGCTACTTGGTAAATTTGGTCTTGCCAATTGGTATTGTAAGATCCCAAAGAATTGTAAGTAGCAGGATCATAAAGAACCGGGTGGTCGTAAGCAATCTGTCTCATCTGATCTCCCGAATAAACATCGAGTAGTTTCTGAGGAGCCGAAATTGTGGCATTTCCATTATAGGTTACTTTGAATTTCGAACCTGCATGGGCTTTTTTGGTGGTGATGATAATAACCCCGTTAGAAGCCCTTGAACCGTAAATTGCTGTTGCAGAAGCATCTTTCAGGACTGTGAATGATGCAATGTCGTTCGGGTTGATGAAATCCAGAATGTTTGAACTTCCTGAAACGTTACTGTTGTTAATCGGAACCCCATCAACAATGATGAGTGGGTCATTTGACGCATTTAATGATGAACCGCCACGAATACGAATGGTAGCTCCGGCTCCAGGTGCACCGCCGTCAGAGTTAATAACTACACCGGCACTTTTACCAATCAGCAGCTGCTGCGCACTGGTAATGTCACCACGGTTAAAATCTTTGGATGACACCACCGCCACAGAACCTGTGGCGTCACTTTTTTTAACGGTACCATAACCAATAACAACCAATTCATTAAGGTTGGAAGCTGAAGATTTTAATTGAACATTAACAGTAGTGTTAGGTTGTACTACTATTTCCTGTGCTTCATAACCCACATAAGAAAACACCAGTGTTGTGCCCGGGTTGACGGAAATAGAATATTTTCCGTCTAAATCCGAAACAGTTCCCACGGTAGTTCCTTTTACCTGAACTGTTGCTCCAGGTAATGGTGAGCCATTCGAAGCATCAACGATAACGCCCTTAACCATTCCGGTTTGGGCGAAAGCCGTTGCCAAGCCTCCGAATAATAGGAGGATAAACAACATTGATTTTGGGATAAAATGTTTTATCATAACGTGTTTTGTTTATAAGATATAAAAAATGAAATCTCTGCTTGAAAAAATCCGGGTCTTAAATTTACATATTATTAACATAACATGCAACTTATTATGTGTGTTTTTGTAATTATCACATTTCTACTATAGTTACAAATCATTTTTTGAGTTAAATTATGTTAATTTCACATTACTTGCAAATGTATATTTTTTTTGAGCTTTCCGATTTTTCGCCAATTTGGTGGCTTAATGGAGAAATTTTAAGACGAACGCAACCGTTTGAAAAAGAAATAAATAGTAAAGACTTTATGTTTAAAGTTGAAACGTTTGAATACAAGGGTTATAATTGTTGCAAACGATTGAAATGCTATTTTTTAAACGCTTGGAGCTCAAAGTTAAGAAAAAGTTAAGAAAGAATAGGCTTTGGGCATAAAATCTCTTTATTGACGGTACTTCTAACACTTTTGTACACTAAGTTGGACCCCCCTGTCAGAAAGCCCTTTTATCTTTTGACAGACCTATTTTAAACACGAGTTCATATGAATGATCAATCAATGATTTTAGCAGGACGGCACTTAATAAATGTCCCACATCAATTGTATTCCAATGTTTCTTATTCATGTGAAAACCAGGGGTTATCTCAGAGTAGTGTTCCCTGAGTTCGATGGCTTTTTCCGGATCGCACTTGAGATTTACACTAAGGGGATAGTTCAAACTTAATAAAGCGAACATTTTCCCGGCAACTTTAAAAACAAGTATCGTTTCCCCAAATGGGAAGCTTTCAGTAACATTATTTTTACTCAGGCAGTAACTTCTTATCTCCTCGGCATTCATCTTATTGTTATATAATTGGATAATAATGCGAATCAAGGGTTGAGAATGGTTAAAAATGATTCATAGATATAAACA
>CAZODM010000085.1:0-8009 GCA_964578585.1 uncultured Desulfobacterales bacterium
TCGGCTTCTTTTTTAATCTTCTTAAAGTGTTCAGAATCTACTATCTTACACTTTTCAAGCTCTTCAATCTCTTCTCTTGTCAGATGAATTTGTCTACAAACAGGGCATCTAGCATCAAATTCTTCTCCTACTGCCCTTTCTCTTAATTCATCTACAGTCATATGCCCAATATGTCCACAGGCACAACTAGGGCACTCTGCCTTCACCTTTCTTCGTTCTTTTTTCTTTTTATTTTTATTCTTTTCAGCCATATTAAGCCTCCTCTAATTCTTAAGGCTATCTAACAACTGCCCTTTTGAATCCATTATATTTACTGTTAGAGCAATGCCGCCATCCAGGCGGTGAGTGGCACATGAAATTCATGGGTCATAGGCACGAACTGCCATTTCTACTTTATTTAATAGTTCCTCATTATACTTGCCATCTTTTATTAAAGACTTAGCTGCCTGTGCAACGCTCATATTCATAGGAGCAATATTATGGGTTGTGCCTACAATCATATTCGCTTTTAAGATACAACCGTTTTCATCTGTAGTATAATCATGAATAAGTGTACCTCTTGGCGCCTCTACACAACCAATGCCCCTTCCTGCCTTTGGTTTGACTTTAGCTCTTACATTAGGATCTGTAATATCTTTATCATTTAAAAGCTCAATGGTTCTTTCACATGCATAAATGAGCTCTATTAGCCTTGCCCAATGATAAAGAAGTGTATTTTGAACAGGTCTACCCCACTTTTCTCTAAACTCTTCAAATGCCTCTTGGGCCCTAGGAGTTGCCATCTTATCTGCAACATTGATCCTTGCTAAAGTATTTGCCCTGTATATACCCTTTGGGGCACTAAGATCCATTGAAAATCCTTCTTTCCATACCTTTGCATAAGGCATCTTAGCATAAGAGTAAGGCTCAACATGCTCCTCTATATAGTCTTCATATTCATCATAAGAGAAGTCTACATAACTACCATCTGGCTTCATAAGCCTTAGGTGACCATCGTATAAACGAAGGTTACCATTATCATCTACTGTGCCTAAAAATCCAGTCTTTATAGTACCTAGATTTTTAATGACGTCTTCATACTTGCTAAAGACATTTTCCTTTGCAAAATCAAGGGCATATAGAGAGAAGTCTAATAAGGTCTTAGCATCTTCTAAAAGCCCTTTTCTCTCATCTTCTGTCATTGGCTTAGAAAAACCACCAGTTACTCCTGCCATTGGATGAATAGACTTGCCAGCAAAACGCTCTAACATAAGCTGGCTAAGCTGACGCATCTTAACTACCTTTGAGGCAAGCTCTGGAGCCTGTCTTACTATGCCAATGACATTTCTTACTGTATAGTCTCCATCTGGTCCAATTACAAAATCTGGTGCGGCAAGAAAGAAGAAATGAAGAATCTTATCATTAACATGAGCCATTATTTGGCATAACTCTCTTAACTTATGACCTGCAGGAGGAGGGGTTACTCCAAAACAGCCATCTACTGCCTTATTTGCAGCTAGATGATGCATCCAAGGACAAATGCCACATATCCTATTTACAATCCTTGGGACTTCTTCTGCAGGACGTCCTTCTATAAACTTTTCAAAGCCTCTGAGGGACAAGATATTTAACCTTGTATCCTTTACATTGCCATTATCATCTAAATATATGCTGATACTGGCATGCCCCTCAATCCTAGTTACTGGCTGTATATTTAATACCTTTCCCATTTACTGCCTCCATTATAGATTACTTGCGTGTAGGTCTAAGCCTGCCATGTGCTCCTGAAAAACGAAGGAGTGACTTTCTATCTACAATGCTCTTCCAATCAATTCCATTACTTGCTAAGGCATTAAACATGTCTAAAAGTTGGTTTCCGTCTCTTTTAACTGGTCCAAAACAACCTCTACATGGAACACCCGCGCTTATACATCTAGGAACACCATCTATTGCACAGCCAGCCGCAGTAACAGGACCCATACACATAAAACCTTGTTCAAGAAGACATTGCATCCTATCCTTTGGTTGATTGGGATCAAACTTAGCATTTTCAAGGAATCTTTTTATCTTTTTTACACTACCTTTCCCCTTCCTTATGGCAGGACATGTATCACATACACTCTTTTCTGGAAGAGCAGGTTTGTCTCCCTTTAAAAGGGCATTTATTACCTCTGCTATATGTCTTGGATTTGGGGGGCAACCAGGTAGATATACATCCACCTCAACCTTTTCATCTACTGCATATACCCTGTCTAACAACTTTGGAACACCTTGATCTGGATAAGAAGAAGGTTTTTGGGTTGTTGGAGTATTAAATATTGTCTCAAGTGCCTCATCCATAGTCCAGCAATTTATAAGAGCTGGAATCCCTCCATGAGTAGCACATGTTCCAAGAGCAATAAGTATTTTACACTTTTCTCGCATCTTATGAAGCACTTCAAGATGTTCTTCATTTGCTACAGCACCAGATATAATCCCAACATCTGCCTCAGGAATCTCTAATTCCTTCTTCTCTCCACACTGACCATAGTATTTATGATCCATCAGTACAGGTATATGTACAAACTCTAATTTATCTAAAAGGTCTACCAGGGGCTCCCCAATATTTAATATGGCTATCTCACATCCAGAACAGGCACTTAACCATTCTTCTGCAACTCTTACTGCCATAGCCAACCTCCTTTACTTTGCCTTGTCTTTTACAAGGCTATTTTGATGGGGCCCCAAGGATTTGACCTTTTCTGTCATCTTGGTAACAGCCTCAACAAACTTATCTGGTTCTGCTGCTGAGCACCAAGCAATAGAGAAACGCTCGCGCTCATAACCAAAATCTTCTAGTAACTCTTCTACCATTTGCGCCCTAGCCAATGCCTTGTAATTACCATCCAGGTAATGACATTCACCAAGGTGTCACCCAAGCACCATCACACCATCTGCCCCTTTGTTAAGGGCATCAAGTATAAGCTCTGGATGAACCATGCCAGAACACATTACCCTTATGATTCTGACATTGGGGGGATATTGCATCCTTGATATGCCTGCCAAATCTGCTGCGGCATAAGAACACCAATTACAGCAAAAGGCTATAATTTTTGGCTCGTAACTCATGGCTTACTCTCCTATATCTATAAACTCTTTCTTGTAACCTAAGCTACAAGAGCAGCTTCTACCTGTGCCTTTAATTCTTCCATGGTAAAGCCTGCTACACTGACCCCATCTTTTGGACATGTACCCTGACATACTCCACAGCCCTTACACTGTGCCTTATTAATGACTACCCTCTTATAGGGTTCACCTTGTTCATCTACACCTTCTATAAGGCTTATTGCCTGATATGGACAAACATCTATACAAAGTGCACAACCATCACACTTGTCGGGATTTACTACCGCCTTTATTGGCTCAAGTGCAATATTCTTCTTAGATAAAAGAGTACCTGCCCTTGCAGCAGCCGCCTTTGCCTGAGCAATGGATTCTTCAACTGGCTTTGGATAATGGCAAAGACCTGCCATAAAAAGTCCATCTGTAGCAAAATCAACAGGTCTTAGTTTGACATGAGCCTCTTGGAAGAATCCATCAGAATCTATTGAGACCTTATAAAGCTTTGCCAGTTCCTTTGCTTTAGGATTAGGCAAGATAGCAGTTGCTAAAATCAACACATCTGCATCTATCTCCATTGGCCTGTGGAGCACATGATCCCATACTTCTATTATAAGTCCATGCTTCTTTTTCTTTACCTTTGGCTTTCCATGAAGCTCATAGTTAACAAATATTACCCCTAACTCACGTGCTTCTTTATAAAGAAGTTCCCTCTCTCCATAGGTCCTCATGTCTCTATAGAGGATATATACAGACCTGGAGGGATCTTCTTTTTTAAGGCTAATTGCAGCTTGTACTGAATGAGTACAACATACCTTAGAACAATAGAGCCTATCTTTTTCTCTTGAGCCAACACATTGGATAAATACAAAATTCTTACCCTTCTTTACTCTAAAATCACCTGCACGTCTTACAGCATCAAACTCTATAGAGGTAAAGACTTCTTCATACTTTCCATAACCATATTCACCATGAGGTTTATAACCACGTCCACCTATAGCGATTATACCTACGCCATGCTCAATAACGCGCTTTTTACCTTTATGTAATATTGTAGATTTAAAATTACCTACAAATCCCTCTGCATCTACTACCTCAGATTCTAAGTAAAGCTTGATCTTGGGATTTTCTTTAATTTGGGACTCAAGCTTTCTTAAATAAAGGGATACATCTTCGTATGTCCATGTATAGGCAAGATGACGAGCATTTCCACCAAGGTGTTTACTCTTTTCTACAAGATGGACCTCAAAACCTTGCTCTGCAAGGCTAAGAGCACTTACCATGCCAGATATACCACCACCTATTACTAATGCAGAAGGAGTAATAGAGACACTATCTGTCTTTAGAGGAACAAGGAGTCTAACTTTGGCAACAGCCATACGCACTAGATCTTTTGCCTTCTCTGTTGCCCTCTTAGGATCATTAGAATGTACCCAGGAGTCTTGATTCCTAAGATTTGCCATCTCAAAGAGATATTCATTAAGACCTGCCGCCTTCATAGTTTCTCTAAATAAAGGCTCGTGGGTCCTTGGTGTACATGCTGCTACAACAATTCTGTTTAACTTTTTCTCTTCAATACGTTGCCTAATTATATCTTGAGTATCCTGAGAACATGTAAATAAGTTTCTCTCTACATGAACAACATCTGGAAGGGTAGCAGCATACTCTGCAACCTCTTTTACATCTATTACTCCAGCGATATTGGAACCACAGTGACATACAAACACACCTACACGTGGCTCTTCCTTAGATACATCTCTTTCTGGGGGGAAGGTTTTTTCTTTGGTTAAACTATAACGGGCAGGAGTAAGGACCTCTGCAACCCCAGCTGCTGCTGCAGAACCCTCCATTACAGATTGAGGAATGTCTTTAGGACCAGCAAATGATCCACAAGTAAATATACCAGGTCTTGAAGTAAGAACAGGATAAAATGCGCTTGTTGCAGCAAAATGATGAGGAGTAAGCTGAATACCTATTTTGTTTGACAGCTCAATAACACTCTTTGGAGTTTCAAGTCCTACAGAAAGTACTACTACATCATAGTATTCCTCTATCTGCCTACCTTCTTCATTTATGTAGTGGAGTCTAAGATCTCCTTCTTTACCCTGAGGCTCTACTCCATGGACTCTGCACCTTACAAATCTAATACCATGTTTGGTCTTTGCAGCTTCATAGTAACGCTCAAAGTCTTTACCAAAGGTGCGCATGTCCATAAAGAAGATTGTTATATCTAGATCTGGTACGTGATCTTTAGCAATAATAGCCTCTTTAATTGCATACATACAACACACAGAGGAACAATATTCATTAGAACAACGATTCTTATCCCTACTTCCTACACACTGTAAGAATGCCATCTTTCTAACAGGCTTTTTATCTGATGGACGTATCAGATGGCCTTCAGTAGGACCAGAGGCAGATAGATATCTCTCTAACTGAATAGAAGTAATGACATTGGGATATTCTCCATATCCCCAAACTCTAGCCTTTTTAGGATCAAAGCAATCAAAACCAGGAGCTAGAATAATAGAGCCAACGTTTATTTTGTGAATCTTTTCTTTATCATCAAAGTTTATTGCACCAGCAGGACATACCTTTTCACAAAATCCACATTTACCTGGTTTGTTTAATCTTATGCAGTGCTCAGGATCAATCTGATACTTTAGAGGGACAGCTTGGGCATACTTTACATAGATTGCTTTTCTTTTGGTAGTGCCTGCGTTGTACTCATCTATAACCTTTTTAGGACACTTTTCAGCACACTGCCCACAGGCAATGCATTTATCCATGTCCACATAACGTGGATGTTCTTTAACTGTTACAGTAAAATTACCTTCTTGCCCAGATACATCTTCGACCTCGCAAAGGGTCATTAATTTTATGTTTAAGTGCCGACCGCACTCAACCAACTTGGGTGCCAATATTCACATGGCACAGTCATTGGTAGGGAAGGTCTTGTCAAGCTGCGCCATAGCACCACCTATGGCACCGCTTCTTTCTACCAAATATACAAAATAACCTGAATCAGCTAGGTCTAAAGCGGCTTGAATACCAGCAACACCGCCTCCAACTACCATGACTGAACCAATGGTTTCCCTATTAGACATGGTATTCCTCCTTAATAAAACTAACTAAGACTTACTTACTCTTTCTTCTCTTCTTCATCTCCCTTATCCTGACCAGGGAGTATGAGAGAATCTGCTACAAGTTCCCACATGTATTTGACCTCGATCCCTAGATCATACTCTTTATTAAGGGACTTCATGATCTGATCTCTACAGTTATGACAAGGTGTAACAACAAGCTCTGCCTCAGTCTCCTGAATTTGACGTGCCTTAATCCTTCCATAATAGACTCTTTCAGCCTTAAATGGCATTGCCCATGCACCACCACCAGCACCACAACAGTAATTGCCTTCTCTATTTGGATACATCTCTACAAAATCTGGAGCACATTCCTTAGTAATTATACGACCCTCTTCAAAGTAACCATGGCCAAAGGTCTTAAGAGACTTTCTTCCATAGTTACATGGATCATGATAGGTAGTTCTTTGAGGATGTCTTGTAGGATCTACCTTTATGCGACCTTCTTTTAAATATTCTAAAAGGAGATCAAATACAGAGTAAATTTTGTACTTTTTAAGGACTTCTGGGAACCACTTTGTCAACCCGTACCGGGTTGCGTAATATGCATGGCCTCATTCAGGTAGGAGTAAGCCTTCACAATTTAGGCGTTTAAGATTATCAACTATTCGACCAACTATGGTCTTCATTGCTTCATCATCACCAGAAAAGAGCCCCCAGTTAACACCTTCCCAGTATTCAGAGGGGATAGTCCATGACTCTCCAGCCGCATAAAATATCTTCCACCAGAACTTCATGTCGTCCGGCTCTGCAAAGGGCTCTTTTGAATTTACAGTCACAAGGATTCTTGCACCTCTTACATCTACTGGAGCTTTAAACCCTGGACAGCAATCTTCTGCCATCTCCTCACTTAAATCTTCTAAAAGAAAGATAAAATCATCCTTTGGAATACCTAAGTTGTTGCCTCTTTCTAAACAATTTACTACGCCCTTATGTATTGGCCCTGGCACCTTATCCCTTGGACGTAGAGATCTTATTTTTCTGATTAGTTGAACGATCTCTACATTCATAGGGCAGGCTTCTTCACACTTTGCACACATTGTGCATTTCCATACCCAATCACTCTCAATCAACTCTTCTTCCATCCCCAGGGCTGCCATTCTTACAACTTTTCTTGGATCCATACCATCAACACCTGCAATTGGACAGGCACTAGCACAGGTACCGCATGTCAGACATACATCTGCCCATGAGGGATCAGGATAAAAGGATTTTGTTTTGGTTTTTAGATGAATTGGTGAAGGAACATGTTTCTCTTCTTCAACCTCTGTTACTCCTGTTGTTGGAGGCGCCTTTGGAGTTTTACCGAATTTCTCACAAAGCGCCTGATAATCTGACCATTTCATCAGATATCGTCTACCCGGCCCTTCTTTTGCCGGGATTGCACCGGATTTAATCCAATTACGGATTGTATTGCGGTGCACACCAAACTCTTGCGCAAGTTCATTTACCCGGAATTCATACATCATAACTCTTTACCTCGCTCGTTTTTTCCTGTGCAAGGATGCTAAGGATCCTCTCACAGGCCTTTTCTACAGCCTTAGCCACTGGTTTTGACAGTCCAGGGCGTACTGTATCTGGAATAGAATCTACCTGAATCGCAATCACTCGAACTTCTATATCTGTTGCTTCAGCAAGCTCAGCAAGCATGTTTACTGTAGGAAACTGATGAAGTGAAAAATCATGACTCTTTTTGACAGGAACATTCCTTGGCTGAATCTCAAATACTTCACCCGGTGTTCTATCAGGAAAATCTACTGCATCGACAATTATAATACGCCTTGGACC
>CAZODM010000086.1:0-7916 GCA_964578585.1 uncultured Desulfobacterales bacterium
CAGGAATCTTGGATATCATCAAGGGATTAGGTGGATTGCATATTATTCCTAAGATCTTATAAGAAGAATAGAAAAAAAGAAAGGAGGACAGGATTATGTCTGAAGAATACAAAATTCAAAATCCAGAAATGAATATAGCTTTTGCCAATACTATGAACATAGCATTTTATATCTCTTTGGTGGTATTATTAGGTGCAGGATTTGCTTACTTATTAGGTATCCATCAATTTACAGATCCTGTTCATGTAGCTAAATATTGGGGACAGTCTGCTAGTTATTTTTGGTTACATGAAAGAGGTCTTGCTCCTAATGGATATGGTTACTTTTTACATCACATCCATTACATGGACTGTCTATCTATTTTTGGGATTGCTTGTGTGGCTATGGTTCCATTTATTAGTTTAATATCTGCTTTTTTTAAAGCTGATGGGGCATATAAGTTTATAATTTTAATACTTATGGCAGAATTCTTATTTGCAATATTTAAACCCTACATAATGCATGTAGCTGGAGAATGAACATAATTTAATGAATTAGGTAACAAGGCGCAGCCACAGCCACATCATACTAGGTCCTTCTACTTAGTAGGGTCCTCTGAAAGAGTGATGGTTCCGGTTCAAGCTGAAAAGATTTTGTCCTAATCTCCTGTGCTCTGGAATCTCCTTCTCCCTTCGCGCTAAATTCAGAGGGCCCTTTTTTATTTATTCCCGTTTTTTTCTTAACGTCTCTTCCTTTATTTGCACCTCAGTTAAAATATGTTAAAATATATTAAAGTTATATATTATTATTTCTAATTTTTTATGGAAAAGTACACACCAGAATTCTCTGCAAGGGAAACAACAGACACTCTTAAAGATTGGGTGTCTCCATCTACTATCAAGGGCAAATTAGTAATTAGTTTTATTTTGCTTATAATTGCAACAGGTCTCTGTAATGTCATATCATTATTTTCTATATCAATTCTTCAAAAGAATATTAATAATTTAAAATACATAGATAAAGCTAATCAATTAATTTTACTATTGAAGTATAATAAACAGAATTCTATTTCTAATGATTTGTCTATTTTAAATAGAAATTTAACAAGCAAATTACAAAAGTATTTATTAAGTTTAATAAAGTCAAATAGAATTGACTCAGATATGAGAAAAGAATTAAACTTTTATATAAATAAAATAAAGAATAATAAAATAACTAGTAAAGATCTAAATAAACTATTATCAATTTTAAAAAAATTATCTGTTATGACAGAACATGAAGCAACTTTTAGTAGAAGAATAACACTATGGTTTATAATATATCTACCACCAGTATATATATTTGCTAGTGCTTTGCTTGCTATATGGGTAATTGCACCATTAGAAAGGATTAGGAAAAGTGTTTCAAGTATCATGGATGGGGAAAGTACTAGTCTACCTATTGAAAGCGCAGCTAACTGTAAAGAATGTGCAGAGTTAGTCTATGCAATCAATAAAATGTTACATGCTCTAGAGTGTAAACATCACCAACTTATTCAATCTGAGAAAATGGCTGCACTTGGACGGGTTACTGCTTCTATTGCACATGAAATTAATAATCCACTTAATAATATTCTTCTTAGTGCAGACCTTTTACTAGAGGAACAGAATATATCTTCAGAAACTGAAGAAGTCTTGAAGGATATTGTTACACAAACTGTAAGAGCAAGAAAGATTGTTCGACATCTTTTAGAGTTTTCCAGAGCAGGTAAGCCAACAGCAAAGGCTCAAATCGATTTAATTGCTTTAATAAATGAAACTATTAATATGCTAAGACAGCAGTTAAAAATAGGTAAAATTAAAGTGTTTAAAGAGTTACCAAGTAGTTTTGTTTGTGTAGAGGGTAATCCTACTCAGTTGCAACAAGTGCTTGTAAATATTATTTTAAATAGTATAGAGGCAATGGATGCTGGTGGACAGTTGATGATTCGCCTTGAGAAGACTTCTACCGAGGCTATTATTAAAATCGCTGATACTGGGCCTGGAATTCCTCCTGAAGTTGCAGATCATATATTTGATCCATTTTATACAACCAAAACAAAAGGTACAGGCTTGGGACTTTCTGTTAGTTATGGAATAGTAAAGGAACATGAGGGAGATATAAGACTAGAAAGTGAACCAGGCAAAGGAGCTGTTTTCTATATTCATTTGCCATTAGCTTCGAAGTATCAATGTTGAGTTTTTATTATAAAAAGAGGATTTGTATGTATGGCACAAGATAACAACTGTGGGAAACGCATTATAATCATAGATGATGAACTAGTAACTGTAAGGCGTTTAGTACAGGCTCTAAAAAAGGCAAATTATGATGTAGAAGGATTTGTTTCGGCTCGTAAAGCTCTTGAAAGGATACAAGAGTTGCCACCTGAGGTAGTAGTTACTGATGTTAGACTTGGAGAAATGGATGGCATTAAACTTATGGAGGCAGTAAAGTCCATTGCCCCAGAAACAGCTGTTATTATCATTACAGGTTATGCATCAATTAACCATGCAGTAGAAGCGACCAAAAAGGGTGCATTTCACTATTTAGCAAAACCTTTTAGGCTAGTTGAGTTAAAGAATCAAATACAAAAGGCCATAGCACATATAGAAGAGAAAAAGAGAAAAGATCAAATAGAATATAAATTAAAACATAGTTCTCGTTTTGGTGAGATTATTGGTGTCTCGCCTGCAATGAAACGCGTGTTTAAAACAATAGTTCAGATTGCACAGGTAGATTGCAATGTATTTATTCAAGGAGAGAGTGGTACAGGTAAAGAACTAGTAGCTCGCGCATTACATGCGAATAGCCCAAGGGCATCAAAACCTTTTATATCTTTTAATTGTGGAGCATTTACAGAAGAGCTTGTAACAAATGAGCTCTTTGGACATGAAAAAGGTGCCTTTACTGGTGCAGTCTCTACTAAAATTGGGCTTTTAGAGGCAGCAAATGGTGGTACGGTGTTTTTTGATGAGATTGGAGAGATGCCACTTTCTATGCAAGTAAAACTTCTTCGTGTGATACAAGAACGTAGTTTTAGAAGAGTAGGTGGGATTGAACCAATACATTTAGATGTACGTTTTATAGCTGCCACTAATAGAGATATTAAAAAGATGGTAGAAGAAGGGAAGTTTAGACAGGATTTATTTTACCGTTTAAAGGTAGTAATGATTGAATTGCCTCCTTTAAGAAATCGTCCAGAGGATATTCCGTCACTAGCAATGCATTTTGCAGCTAAGGCTGCTAAAAAGTTCGGTAAAAAGCCTCCTAATGTTTTAGAGGAATTTATAGAACCATTAAAATCTTATTCTTTCCCTGGAAATGTTAGAGAATTAGAACATATTATTGAGAGGGCTGTAGCACTTACACAAGACGATACCTTAAAGGCATCTGATTTACCACCTGAGATTTTAGCAGAAATTAATAGAAAAAATGAAATATTAACCCAGAAAGATAAAGAAGAACAAGTTAGACCACTTAAGAGTCTTGAAAGAGACTATATTTATGACGTCTATAGAAAGACCGGTTTCAACCAAACAGAAACTGCAAGAATCCTTGGTATATCACGCACAACTCTCTGGAGAAGGTTGAGACATTTTAACTTGTTACATAATAAGCAAGGGGATGATTCAAATTAGTTTTGTTTTATTTCTACCCTCCATTTAGTTCCTTCTGGAGTATCCTCAAGGATGATTCCTTTTTGTAGTAAGTCATTCCTTATCTTATCTGCCTGTTTCCAATCCTTTTTAGCTCTAGCTTTATTTCTTTTTTCTATAACTTCATCTAATTCTTTAATAGTTAACCCTTGTTTATTTAAGAAAGCTATATTTCTTTCATATATGAATTGTTGTGGATCTTTTTTAACAAGTCCTAATATATTTGATAATTCAGTAAGATTTTGGACTCCCTTTTCAAGGATTGGGATATAAAGTAAAGAGGGCCTCTTCTGATAGGAATCTATAACCTTATTTAAGGCTTTTACTCCTTCAAATAGATATCCAAGAGCCTTAGCAGTATTAAAATCATCATCCATTGCAGATAAAAATTTTTCTTTTAATCCAGCAATTAAATTTTCTGCATTTTTTGCTTCATCTGAGATTGGTCTTTGTTTTTTTATCTTTTTATTCATTAATTCTTTTGCTGTGGCAACACATGTATAGAGTCTCATTATGGCAGATTCTGCTTCTAAAAGAGCTTCTTTAGAAAAATCTAAAGGGCTTCTATAGTGTTTAGATAATAAAAATAGTCTTAATGCCTCTGGAGTGTACTCTTCTAATAGATCTTTTATAGTGATAAAATTGCCCAAAGATTTGGACATCTTATCCCCTTTTATAGTGACAAAGCCATTGTGCATCCAGAAACGTACAAATTCTTTGCCTGTTGCTGCTTCTGATTGAGCTCTTTCATTTTCATGATGAGGGAATATAAGATCTAATCCACCACCATGTATATCTAAGGTGGCTCCTAGATATTTCATACTCATAGCAGAGCATTCTATATGCCAACCAGGTCTGCCTTCTCCCCATGGGCTTTGCCATGATGGCTCTCCTGGTTTACTTGCCTTCCATAATGTAAAATCCATAGGATCTTTTTTCTTTTTATCTACTGCTATTCTAGCTCCTGCCCTTAATTGTTTTATATCTCTTTTAGAAAGTGCTCCATAACTTTTAAACTTCCTTACAGAAAAAAGGACATCTCCATCAGCTACATATGCAAATCCTTTATCTATAAGTTGTTGGACAAGTTCTATGATCTCTTTAATATGTTCTGTAGCCTTTGGTTCTATATCTGCTCTTAGTACTCCTAGTGCATCCATGTCCTCATAAAAATGTCTTATTTCTCTTTCAGATAATTCTTTACAACTTATTCCTTCTTCATTAGCCCGTTTTATAATTTTATCATCTATATCTGTAAAGTTTCTAACAAAGGTAACCTTATATCCTAAAAACCTTAGGTATCTAACAACTGCATCAAAAACAACAGCAGATCTGGCATGTCCTATATGGCATCTATCGTATGCAGTAATTCCACAGACATATATGCCGATTTTTCCTTGGTTAAGAGGGTTAAACACCTCTTTTTTTTGAGTAAAAGAGTTATAAATCTTTAACCCCATTTTCATTTCCTTTCTTTAGGAGATATAAATTTTTCTAAATTTAACATAGATATAAGCAAATGCAAAATGATACCAGTTTATATCTTCTTATATTTACTATAAGCTTTTATTCTTAAGCTCTTTTGCGTTCAAGAATATCCTTTTAAAACCGATAACAGGATAGAAATAGATATTAATTTTAACCTACAGGATAAAAAAAACGGTAAAAGAATTATGGATATAAGTACCGTTGGTGGCTTAGTTTTAGGTTTTGTTTTGATTATTGCTGCTATCATGATGGGGGGTAGTCTTGGTGCTTTTATTGATATACCTTCTGTCATGATTGTTATAGGTGGTACAATAGCTACAATATTTATACGTTATACATTTGCTGAGGTATTTAATACCATTAATGTTGCAATGAAGGCATTTTTTGTAAAGCTTCAGCCACCTGAAGATATCATTAAGGAACTAGTTACTTTATCTAATATAGCAAGGAAAGAGGGGTTGTTAAAGCTTGAAAAACAGCCTATAAGTGATCCCTTTTTGAAAAAGGCTATTATGTATTGCGTAGATGGCCATGATGCAGATTTTATACAGGAAGTTCTAGAAAAGGAGATAGATTTAACCCTTGACAGACACAGTCTTGGACAAAGTGTTTTTAAGTCTATGGGTGATGCTGCTCCTGCCTTTGGAATGATTGGAACCCTTGTGGGGCTAGTTAATATGTTGGGTAATATGAAAGATCCTTCTACAATTGGTCCATCTATGGCTGTTGCACTTTTAACTACTCTCTATGGAGCAGTTATCGCTAACCTAGTAAGCCTACCAATTGCAGATAAGTTGAAATTAAGGAGTCAACAAGAGGAGCTTAATAAAAAGCTTATTGTTGAAGGGGTATTAGGATTACAAAAAGGACTTAACCCAAGAGTACTTGAAGAGCTTTTAAAGACATTTTTGCCACCTAAAAAGAGAGGTAGTAGCGAGTAGTAGGAGTAAGTTATGGGTAAGAAGGAAGAATGTGAACCTGGTGCACCTTTATGGATGCTTACATTTGGAGATATGATGTCCTTATTACTTTGTTTTTTTGTTTTATTGCTTTCTTTTTCTACAATGGATCCAGCTATGTATAAAGAGGTTTCAGGTTCTTTAAAACAAGCTTTTGGAGTTCAAAGAAAAGATATTGTATATGATATGCCTAAGGGAGTAGATATAATTTCTAGAATATTTAATCCTGTTTTTTCTGTAGATGTAATATTAGAAAAGATTAAGTCTGCAATAAAGTTGGAATTAATAAAAGGTGAGATACAAGTAGAGGTAAAAAATAATAAGGTTGTTCTTAGGATGAAAGATAACCTTACCTTTGCTCCTGGTAGTGCCAAGCTTACTCTAAAAGCAAAAAAGATCCTAACTAAGTTGATTCCAGTTATAAAGACAGTCCCTGGCGATATTATGGTTGCAGGGTATACGGATAATGTCCCGATTCATAATGATAAGTATCCTTCTAATTGGAGTCTTTCTGCTGCAAGAGCAGCTGCTGTTGTAAATTATTTTGTCTCAAAAGGTCATATTAATCCCAATAGGATTGCTGCTGTTGGATATGGAGCCAGTCGTCCTCTTGTTCCAAATGATACTCCAGAGCATCGGGCAATGAATAGGAGAGTGGAGATTATATTTTTACAACCAACTCATCCAGAGGATCTTAATACAAAACCTGTGACACAAAAGGGACTTAAGTATCAAGAACCTATACCTCCTATTCAATAAAAAGAGTTTACTTGGAGGCTTTTATGACTAAGAAAGAGCATGATAGACGTAGCCATATTAGGATAAAAGATCAAATCTTATTAGAGTACAAAGAAATATCTGCTGAAGAATTAAGAGAAACTTTAAATGCATATAAAGAAGGTACTAAAGTACCATGGAGTCAATGTAATCATCCTTATTTTTCACAAAGTTTACATGGAGCACTAAAAAGACTTAAAGAAAAAGATGAAAATTTAGGAAAGGTTTTAGAATTAATTGATCAAAAGTTAGATTTAATTTTAAATTTATTAGATTCTTCTCGCAAAGAAGAATGTCCCGGCAAGCTTTATAAAGTAGATATTAGCGCTATGGGACTTGCTTTTTTATCTAAGGAACCTTTAAAAGTTGGGCAATATCTTGACTTAACAATAGGTCTGCTGCCTGCCAAAATATTTATAAACTGTTTTGGTAAAGTTATTCGATGCTCACAATATGAAGATTTGTACAAAATAGCTGTAAAATTCGTTTGGATTTCAGAGGCAGATCAAGATAAATTAATAGAACATATATTCCAACGCCAAGTATTACAACTTAGATTACGAAGAGAGATAAAAGAACAACAAGAGGCTCAAGAAGCTATAAAAAATGAAGAAATATCACCAATATCTGAGGAATAATTATTAACTTTATGCCTATATAATTTTATTCTAAAATAGTGCCTCCAAGGGTGTTCAGCTTAAAATTAGGAGTTTAATATCTTGAGTAAAGAATTTTTTGTCTGAACTAGTTAAGTTATAAAGATCTTTTCTCTTTTAAATAAATCATTTTTTTCAAAGCTTAGATTCTACAAAAAGTTTTTATGTGGTTTTTTGTATAATATTGATTCCTTTTAATTAGCCACTTTTGCTAAGATGTTTATTTTTTAGTTTTTTGAAGATAGCTCCCCTAAAAGGATTTCCTTAGGCTATCACTTTAGGAGATATAAATAATAAGTTTTAAGAATTATTATGGGGTCTTTTTATACCATGTTTATTCATCTTATACCTTAAAACTCTTTCGCTTATTCCAAGTTGTTCTG
>CAZODM010000087.1:0-7533 GCA_964578585.1 uncultured Desulfobacterales bacterium
AATGGACTATGAAGAGGCTATTTCTTACATATCTAAATTTCAGTTTCATGGGTTTAAACTTGGACTTGAACGTATAACTAAAGTACTTTATGCACTAAATTCTCCTCATACAAGGTATCCCTGTATACATGTTGCTGGTACCAATGGAAAAGGCTCTACATGTTCAATGATAACTTCTATTTTAAGTGCTTATGGATTAAAGGTAGGGCTTTACACCTCACCTCATCTTACATATCTTGGTGAACGTTTTAGGATTGGTCTTACTCCAATTGATAAACATAAGCTAACAAAATTAATATCTCAAATAAGAAAACTTATAGAAGAGGGATTTGAACTTAGTTATTTTGAGTTTACTACTGCAATAGCCTTTTTATATTTTGCACAAGAAGATGTAGATGTAGCAGTGATAGAAGTAGGCCTTGGTGGAAGGCTTGATGCTACTAATGTTATAAATCCTGAGATAGGAGTAATTACAAATATTGCCTTAGATCATATGAGTTTTTTAGGAGATAGTATTGAAAAAATAGCCTATGAAAAGGCTGGTATTATAAAGTCGGGTATGAAGATAGTTAATGCCTCTAAAGCAGAAGCAAGGCATATCATAAAAAAGACCTGTAAACAAAAAGGGGCTTTGTTTTTTGATATTAAGAATTTTATAAAGAATATATTAGAAAAAAAACAAGGAGGAATTAGTTGCTTTTCATTTGATTTTTTAGGACTTGGCTATCATATAAAAGATATAGCTCCCCCTCTTTTAGGGAAACATCAAGTGGAAAATGCAGCTCTTTCAACATGTGCATCTATTTTATTCTTAGAAAATTATGGAATTAATATAGACCCAAAGCTTATAAAAAAGGGGATCTCCTCTACTAGATGGCCTTCAAGGCTTGAATTTCTAAGAAAAAGAGGGGCTGGTTTTGTAGTTTTAGATGGAGCACACAATAAAGATGGAATAAATAAATTTCTAGATTTTTTTACTTCCTTTAATCATACCTATAATAAAAAGATATTATTGATGGCTTGTTCTGATGAAGGTGGAGATAAGGCATTCTTTGAGATGTTTGAACGATTAAGAAGGCTTTTTGATGTAAAGATTATAACTCAACCACCTGGTCCAAGAAGACCTGTATCTATTAAAAGATGGGAAGAAAAGATAGACACAAAAGATATATGTCTTAAAGAAGACTATAATGATGCCTTAAAAGAAGCCCTTTCTTTTATGAAAGAAAAAGACGATCTATTGGTTGTAACTGGCTCTTTATATTTAGCTGGAGCAGTTAGAGATAAATTAATCAACATAGGATTTAAGGAGTATTTTGTTGGAAGCTAATACCTATCAAGTACTTTCTTATGTAGTATCTATTCCTTTGATATTAATTGGACTTTTTGGGATCGTTGTGCCTGTCATCCCTGGTGCAATCATAATATGGCTAGGGATGTTTGCTTTTGGAGCAATAAATGGCTTTGTACATCTTAAAATGCAGTTTTATTTAATTGAAGGCATCTTGGCAATCTCTGCTATAGTGATAGACAACCTTGCTTCTGCATGGGGAGTGAGAAAGGGTGGAGGCTCTAAGGCTGCCGCAATAGGTGCTATTTTGGGCACATTCTCAGTATTTATTTTAGGTCCTTGGGGTATCTTAATCGGTCCAGCCCTTGGAGCTGCTATCTGTGAAATAATTTGGGCTAAAAAGAATCTTCCAGATGCCTTACGTACAGGGCTTTGGAGCCTTTGGGGGCTTATAGGCGGTATTGTTATAAAGCTTCTTATTGCAGGTATAATGATTGGCTACTTTTTACATAAGATCGGATGATATTTTAATCTTTAGGTGAATCTAAGTATTCTTTATCTGCCTCTTTATCTAATAGCATAAAGCCTATTCTAACCCTAGTCTTTAATGTAATCTTATTATCAACAGCCCTCTTTTTTATCTCGTTTTTTAATAGCTGAATCTCCTCTTTTTTTAAAGGTCTTCTTAGTTCAAGACGCCAAAGTATATTTTCAACTGCTTCAGTTACACTTTTTTGTCTTATCCAACAGCCTCTAAAAAATCGAAGCATAGGTCTATAACCAAGACTACAATAATAATTAAAGATGGGAACAATGTCTAAAGACTGCTTATTATATTTTTCTTGTAATATCTTTTGATACAGCTCAGATAACAAGATATTTTGTCTAACTCCTGCCCAAAAGACTATTGCCAAAAAGCGCCTACTTATATCTAAAAGTTTATCAAGAGAGTCTTTGCCTCTTAAAACTGGAGTCATAGAAGCAAAGACAAGTTCATATTTTTGTTTAGGTACAAAGCTAAACCAATCAGCTTGGATAGTAATTATATTATTAGCTCCTAACACTTGTGCCTTTTCTCTTAGGCGTTTAAGCATCATGCCTGAGACATCTATACAATCTATCTCTTTTACAAAAGGAAACATCCTCAGTGCATATATTCCTGTACCGCATGCAACATCTATAACCCTATTTTCTTTTTTTAATGCCCCGACATTATGGAGTTCTCTTAGAATCTCATCTACTTGATGAATATATGATCCAGATGATTCTAAATTATCATAGTCTTTTGCTGCCTTATCCCATACTTTTGCCTGATGATTTGCATCTGATTTACATCGTTTTGAAAATGAGGCTAAATACTCTTCCCATATCTTTTTATCCATATTAGATTAATCCTTTTAATACAAAGTAATTGCCAACTCTTATTTACCTGACTATATAAATCAAATGTTAGTTTTGCCAACAATAAATTTATAAATTGGAAGGTGAAAAAATGGGAGTATTTTCAGATTCCCACAATTTTGATGAATTACTTGAAGAATCTGTCCGTATTCATGGTCATCTTTGTGCTGGTCAAGTTCTTGGGGTTAGACTTGCAATGTATGGCTTAGATCTTTTAGGTATCTCTGATCCAAAGGGTAAAGATAGAAAATCCTTTTTGGTGTTTGTAGAGATTGACAGATGCGCTACAGATGCTATACAAAGCGTTACGGGTTGTTCCCTTGGGAAAAGATCGTTAAAATGGATGGACTATGGCATTATGGCGGCAAGTTTTGTTTCATCGAAGACTTTTGAGGGCTTTAGAATTATTGCAAGAGAAGAGGCAAGAGAGTTATCAAAGAACTACTTTCCTCATATCAAGGATAAATATCAAAGGCAAAAAGAGGCCTATAAGCATATGAGTAATGAAGAACTCTTTAAAGTACAGAGGATAAAAGTTGATATTCCTAAAGAAGATATGCCCGGACGGCCTATTAGACGAGTTCAATGTGTTATGTGTGGAGATTGGGTACAAGACTGTAGAGAGATTATGACAGAGAAGGGTCCTATTTGCAGGGCATGTGCAAATGGAGCCTATTATAAAATCATAGAGTAAAGGAGTATTGTTTAGCCATGGCAATAAAGAAGATTCCTGTTGATGAAGCCGTAGGTATGGTTATACCTCATGATCTTACTGAGATAGTAGCTGGTGGTAAAAAAGGTCCTGCGTTTAAAAAAGGGCATATCATCCAAGAACAGGATATTCCTAAGTTAAAGGCAATAGGTAAAAATCATATATTTGTTATAGAGATTAATGAAGATGAACTACATGAAAATGATGCAGCTAAGCTAATGGCTAAGGCTATAGCTGGAGAAGGCATAGTTTATGACAATGAGCCAGTTGAGGGTAAGATAAACTTTTATGCAGCATGTGATGGATTATTATTAGTAGATGTTGAAGCACTTTTTAATTTTAATAAATTAGGAGAGGTTGTTCTTTCTACTAGGCATACGCACACTGTAGTAAAAAAAGGAGAGGCTCTTGCAGGTTGTAGAGCAATTCCTCTGGTTGCCAAAAAGGACATTGTTAATAAAGCAGTTGATATTGCTAAGTCTTGTGAAGGCATATTAAAGATCGCTAGTTGGAAGATAAGAAAGGCTTCAATTGTTATTACAGGTCAAGAGGTCTATGAGGGAAGGATAAAAGACGCTTTTGGTCCAGTACTTACTAAAAAGCTTAAAGGCTTTGGTGTAGAGGTCCTAAGTATCTCTATTGTTCCTGATGATCAGGATAGGATATCATCTGCAATCAAAGAAGCAGTAGATAAAGGAGCTGAGCTTATTATTACAACAGGCGGTATGTCTGTAGATCCAGATGATGTTACAAGAATTGGTATTAAAAATGCTGGTGCAAAAGACATCGTCTATGGGTCACCAGTATTACCAGGTTCTATGTTTTTAATAGCATATATCAATGACAACATTCCTATTATTGGACTTCCTGCATGTGGCATGTACTTTAAAACCACTGTCTTAGATCTAGTTTTACCAAGGGTACTTGTAGGAGAAAGATTCAATAGAGATAAAATTGCAGCCCTTGGCCATGGTGGATTCTGTCTAAATTGTAAAAAATGTACCTTCCCAATCTGTCCTTTTGGAAAAGGGGTCTAGTTTTTTTGTTTTAAGATCTTATAGTAGATAATAAAATAAGATCTTAGTAAGCCGATAAAATGTTTAGGAGGATATATGTTTGTCTTAGGTAATTTCCTTAATGCACTTGCGACTGTTATAGACGTAGTGCTTGGTTTTTATATGTGGGTATTAATCATTGCTGCACTAATCTCTTGGGTTAATCCTGATCCCTATAATCCAATAGTAAGATTTTTATATGGTGTTACTGAGCCTATTTTACGTCCTATTAGGCGAATGCTTCCTGTACAATTTGGTGGGTTAGATTTTTCACCACTGATTGTTATATTAATTATTATATTTTTGAGGAGTTTTTTAGTACCAACTCTTCATGAAATGGCTATGAGATTTGCTATACAATAAAAAAGAGGTAAAAAAATGGCATCTCAAATCACTCCAAAGGATATTTTGGATAAAGAGTTTAATACAAAATTTCGTGGATATGATCCTGATGAAGTAGATAGCTTTTTAGAAGAGATAGCAAATGCCTTTACTACTACAATTAAGGAATTAAATCAGTTAAAGGATCGATTGGTTCAGTGTGAAAATGAGCTTAAAGAGCTGAAGGAAAAGCAAGCAGAAGTTCAACAAGCAATCATATCTGCAAATAAATTGGCTGAGGAGATGAAATCTCAAGCCCAAAAAGAGGCACAACTTCTAATTGATCAGGCAAAAGTTGATGCAGAAAGGATTATTGCCGATGCACATCAAGAGGCAATACAACTTGAAGGACAAATTAGAAATCTAAGACGATACTATAGAGAAACCTTTTTTAGAATAAAAAAGAGTCTAGAGTATTACTTAAATCTAATGGATGAGGAGTCTATTTTAGAAGAGGATTTTGAAAAGATGTTAGACAAAGTAGCCCACCAAACAAAAGAAATAAACATATCTCCAGAAGAAGTTCTTAAATTATCTAATAAAGAAGCCGCAGCAGAAACAGAAGATAAAGAAGATAAAAAAGACACACCAGAATTAGAAAATGATAATAACTTAGAAGACTTAGAAGATAATAATGAACAAAAACAAGATATAGATATCATAGATCCCAGAGAAGTCATTGTTTAATCTAATTGATAACTATTTTTTTACAAATCTTTTTATTAACAATCAACAATGAATCCCTTTTCAGAATTCTTAGAAAGACAAAAAGAGCACGGTACATTTAGATATCTAGAACAAGTTGAGCGTCAACAGGACGGTAGCCTGTTAATCAACAACAAAAGATTTATTGATTTTTCTTCCAACAATTATCTTGGCTTACTTATGGATAAACGGCTACAAATGGCTTGTGCGGCTTTTACATTTGTATATGGAAGTGGTTCTGGTGGCTCTAGATTAATGAGTGGTGATCTAAGCCTACATCATGAATTAGAGGAAGAATCTGCCAAATTGGTAGGTAAAAGCGATGCACTTTTGTTTGGTAGTGGTTTTTTGGCAAATATTGGAGTTATTTCTGCACTGGCTAAAAAGGGAGATGTAATATTTGTAGATAAATTAGCTCATGCAAGTATTATAGATGCTTGTATCCTTGCAAGAGCAAAGTTTTTTCGCTTTAGACACAATGATCTTGATCACCTAAGATGGCTCTTAAAACAACATGCCTCTTTTTATAAAAAAATATTTATTATTACTGAATCTGTATTCAGTATGGATGGAGATTTGTGCCCGTTAGCTGAGTTAGTAGGTTTAAAGGAGTCCTTTAACGCATATCTTATGGTAGATGAGGCCCATGCAATAGGGATTATAGGAGACAGAGGCTGTGGGCTTTCAAGGCATCTTAGTTTAGAAAGGTATGTAGATATTATTTTAGGCACTTATGGTAAGGCATTTGCTGGATATGGAGCCTTTGTAGCTACAGATAAAAACTTAAAGTCATTTTTGGTAAATACTGCAAGGAGCTTTATCTTTTCTACTGCCTTGCCTCCGGCTGTATTAGGTTCAAACCTAACAGCTCTTTATATCTCTCAAAAGGAGGGATGGAGGAGAAAAAAGACTCTAGCAGTTGCAAAGATATTAAGGAGACTCCTTCAACAACAAGGTATTTCATATAAAGGTAATAGTCATATTGTACCGATATTAATAGGTGATGAAAAGCTTTGTCAAAAAATATCTTTTGCTTTAAGGGAAAAGGGGCTATTTGTAAAGGCAATAAGACATCCTACAGTGCCAAAAGGAAGCGCAAGGCTTAGGGTTTCTATATGCGCTAATCATAATTATAAAGATATAAAAAGACTCGTAGATGCAATCGCAAGTATCTAAGACTACAATAACTGATAAATTTCTAATTGAGAAAAGAGGTTTTAATAAGCTTTTAATCCTATTTCCGGGCTTTGCCTTTGATTATAAGATATTTTCTTTTTTAGACCTTCCTTTTGATTATCTCTACCCTAGCTCCCTTGTAACAATAGATACAATATATGAATTTAAGGAGATGTTACCTGAGCTTAGTCATAGATTTTCCAAATTTTATCTAGTTGGTTGGTCATTAGGAGCAAACCTAGCCTTGTCTTTGTACAAAGAATTTCCTAGTGTGTTTGAAAAGCTATTTCTTATCTCAATAAAAAAGCACTATAGCCATAGTGATATAAAAGAACTAATCTCAAGACTAAAAAGAAATCATAAAGAAATGCTAAGGGATTTTTACAGAAGATGTTTTTTAGGTAAAAAAGCCTTTTGGACCTGGTTTAGGAAGGAACTAGAACCCTCTTATTTAAAGGATTTTTCTAATTTAATGCTTATTAGACAATTAACATATTTAGAAAATGACTATGTTAACATCCCTAATGCAAACAATATAACCATCTTTTTGGGTAAAAGGGATATCATTGCTCCTTTATCAGAACTTCCTGAGATTCCATCTGTAGTTAAAACGATTGAATTTAGCAATGCCTCTCACATGCCATTTTTAGAACCTAACTTTAGCGAAGTATTTATAAAAACTCTTTAATGATTAATATTGCTCCTTAAGCATTTACAAAATAAATATATTTAATATTTTTTGATTTTAATCTTCTTTATTTTTAGGATATAAGACATAGTTTTAGGTTTGAATTGGCCTAACTAAGATACTT
>CAZODM010000088.1:0-7476 GCA_964578585.1 uncultured Desulfobacterales bacterium
GTATCAAACACCATCTGATTTATAAGCTCTGAAAGCCTTTCTCTCATAGAATTTAGACTCCTAGCACTTTTTGCAATTGTAAAAAACAGTGGAGTACTCATCTTCAGATATTCAGCACAAAACTTTGTCTTATCCATATCCCAACTCCTTCATATCCTGTATTGTTTTGAAATAGTGTTTCAAGTGCAATAATTATAACAAGAAATCATAAGAAATCAAAAAGATCAAAAAATCACAAAAGTTATTGGCTAGATTTACTAGATTTGTCTAGTTGTTCTAGGAACTTATCCCTACACTCAGTAGAGCAAAAGTAATAAATTTTTCCATTCACTCTTATAGCTATTGCCTCTTTCTTTGGACAGTATACTCCACAGACAGGATCTTTTACAAGTTCATCTAATACAGGAGGGGGTTTATGTGGGCCATTGCTAGAGCGATAATGCCCATAGTGATCTCTACCAGAAGGGGGATAATAGGTAGAGGTAATTCTTTTGAATATATAATACATAAGCCATAAGAAGCCTAAAAATAATAATAATCTCATAACAACAACTCATCTAATTGAGGAGCAGATGAAAATAGCTCTATTTTATATTTATCTTTTACTGTATTTAAGAGTTCAGAAATGGTCTTATTCCAACTTACCAAATGAAGATCAGGGGCAAGATCACTCCATGGGACAAGCACAAATCCCCTCTCCCCTATCCTTGGATGAGGTATACAAAGCTCATCAGTATTTATCTCTACTCCTTCATACCAAAGGATATCTAGATCAATCGTTCTATCTTGCCCCTTTGTCCTATCTCTTCCAAGTATCTGCTCTATTTCAAGAAGTCTACTAAGTAATATCTCTGGTAAAAGAGTTACCCTTAGTTCAGCAACAGCATTTATAAAATTATATTTACTCTCTATACCTACAGGTTCTGTCTCATAAAATCTAGAACACCTCACAACATTTATACCATCTATTTCATTTAAAAGTCGCAAGGCCAATTTTATATAGAGAGATCTTGGTCCTAAGTTTGAACCAAGCCCTATAAAGCACCTGTTGCCACCAAGGTTCTTCATAGCCTAAAGCACCTCTTTCATCCTTTTTACCGCCTCTGTTAGGCGTTCTTTAGACACAGTAAGTGCCATTCTTATAAAACCTTCTCCTGGCTTGCCAAATCCATTGCCCGGCGTTGCAACAATACCTGCCTTTTCTAATAAAATAGAAGTAAATTCCATAGAACTATAACCCTTAGGCACTGGTGCCCATACATAGAATGTAGCCTTTGGACTCTTAGCATCTATACCTATTGATCTAAGGCCTTCAACAAGCACATCTCTTCTGTCTTGATATATCTTACACATCTCCTTTACACAAGACTGATCACTATCAAGAGCAGCAATTGCTGCATATTGGATAGGGTTAAACTGCCCTGAATCAACATTCGCCTTCACTGTCCTTAGCCCAGCAATAAGCTTTTCATTGCCTACAGCAAAGCCTATTCTCCAACCTGTCATAGAATATGTCTTTGAAAGAGAATGGAACTCTATCCCGACCTCCATTGCACCTGGGGTCTCAAGAAAGCTTGGAGCAACATAGTCATCAAAGGTCATCTCTGTATATGCTGCATCATGACATACTATTATATTGTGTTCATTAGCAAACCTTACAACTCTTTCAAAAAATTCCTTTGTAGCAAGGGCAGCAGTAGGATTGTTGGGATAGTTTAACCATATAATCTTTGCCTTATCTAAAACCTCTTTAGGTATGGCATCTAAGTCTGGCAAAAAATTATTTTCTGGTAAAAGATCCATAAAGTAGCTCTTTCCACCAGCAAATAAGGTGCCTATATGGTATACAGGATACGCAGGTGTTGGCACAAGAACAATATCGTCTGGTTCTAAAAAAGCTAGAGGGAAGTGGGCTATTGCCTCTTTTGATCCAATTAGACAAACTACCTGTTTATCTGGATCAAGATTAACATTAAAACGTCTTTTCATCCAATTAGCAGCAGATTCTCTAAAAGATGCTAATCCTTGAGAAGATGGATAATGGTGATTTACTGAATCTTTTGATGTCTCATTTAACTTGTCTATGATAAACTGAGGCGTTGGGAGGTCTGGATCACCTATACCCAGATCTATAACATCCATTCCCTTTTTTATAGCCTCAGCCTTTTTTCTATCTAATTCAACAAATAGATAAGGTGGGAGCATCTTAAGCCTAGTTGAAAACTCAAACTCCATAAAAAAACCTCCTTTTAAAATTCTTCATTCTCAAGGTTCTTATAAGATTAAAGCACCTTTTTCCCTATACAAGCAAATAAAAAATCTTTTTTATATCAAGACACGTAAAAAGTCTTGTGCAAGTATAATAGGGCCTGGGAAATGCTTTTTAGCAGGTCCTAATATATCACTTTTATCACAAGGTGGATAAAAATGTGTTAAAAGAAGCTGCCTTACACCTGCTTGTTGTGCCATTTCCCCTGCCTCTGATGGAATAAGATGACCTTCTACCTTATGCTCCTCTGGAGCAGCACACTCTGATACCAAAAGATCTGCCCCCTTAGCAAGCTCTATTATTTCTGGTGAAAAATCAGTATCTCCAGTAAAGACCACAGATTTTCCTGTTGGTAATTCTATTCTATAGGCTAGGCTTTGTGGTGTATGCCTTGCCTTTGTGTACTTTAATATTAAAGGAGAGATTATATCTGAACTATTACCATCTATATCTAATTCATGAATTTCAAGTGCACCTTCTCTTGGCTCTACCCATGCCCCAAAGGCCTGCTTTAATCCCTCATAAAACTTTAAAAATCCTTTTGCAGCAATAACCTTAACAGGAAGCTCTCTTTTATAACCAGGGGCATATTTTTGAGCAAATACAAATGGGACAAACTCTCCTACATGGTCAGGATGTAGATGGGTATAAAAGATAATATCTATCTTGGAATACTTAATGCCAAGACGAGCAAGCTGCCTAAGTGTCCCAGAAGCAGAATCTATTAAAATAGAGCGTCCCATTGCTCTTAAAAGGATAGAAGGACCAGCTCGTCTTATAGATGGTACACAAGTGCCTGAACCAAGTATTATTAGCTCCATAGTCTTTACCATAATCTTAAATATTACCAGATTCGTTAAAGAGTTAAAATAAGTAAAATAAGTAAAAAAACAGTTTAAACTTAATCAAGATGAACTTAAACTATCTCTAATTTTAATATTTAAAAAATAAATTCCTATACCGATAAAGTAATTGTAGTCTAAATAACAATAATTAAAAGCTTTCCTTATGATTCAATTTAAAAAAGTCTCTAAAATATATAAACATAATTTTTGGGATAAAAAAATCCTAGCCCTAAAGGATCTTGATCTAACTATTGAAAGAGGAGAGGTGTTTGGTTTTTTAGGTCCAAATGGCGCTGGCAAGAGTACTACTATAAAACTCTTAATGGATTTTATACGTCCTACATCCGGCACTATCTTCATAGATGGTATCGATTCAAAAGAACCAAAAGCAAGAAAACAACTTGGTTATCTGCCAGAAAATCCCTATTTTTATGATCAATTAACCCCAAAAGATATACTCCTTTTTGGAGCCAAGGCATCTGGATTACATAAAAAAGATGCAACAGAGCATATAGAGCACCTATTAAAAAAATTAGGATTACAACATGTAGCCAAAAGACCACTTAGACAGTTTTCAAAGGGAATGCTTCAGCGTGTAGGACTTGCCCTTTCTTTAGTACATGATCCACAAATTGTGGTCTTAGATGAGCCAATGAGTGGACTTGATCCACTAGGAAGAAACCTTGTTACTAAACTTATACTTGAATTAAAAGAAAAGGGGAAAACTGTGTTTTTTAGCTCTCATATTTTATCTGATGTAGAAAGACTATGCGATAGAATTGCAATAATCAATAAAGGAGAGCTTAAATTTTTAGATTATGTTGAAAACATTGTATCCAAGTATCAAGGGAAAAGACAAAAGGAATCCATAACTAGCTTAGATACTTATAAAAAGATTTTATCTCCAGTAGAAAAGATATTTATTGAAATTGTAAACTAATAAAAAAACCTATGATACATAGAATACTATCACTACAAAGAATAACTTTTAAAGAAGGACTAAAAGATAAATCTATCTTAGCTATACTGTTTGTAACAATACTTGCTAGTATAGCAATTGTCATATTTCCTAACCTTTTTGCTAGAGATATAGGCAAGGTTTGTATAGATATAGCTCTAAGTTCTATTACTCTTTTTGGATTAATTCTTATATTCTTTACATGTGCCTCTCTTTTAAATAAAGATGTTGATAAAAAAACGATCTACGTTGTCTTATCAAGGCCATTTTCAAGATCAGAATATGTAATAGGTAAATATTTCGGATTTCTTAGTTTAATTGTTTTTATAACTTTATTAGTTAGTATAGTTGCTACAGTAGCTGTATATATCTGTTATAAATATAACATACACTATTTCCCCAAAAATTTCTCTTTTTATGACTATATATTAGCTATTTTTATGATTATAGAGATGTTAGCTATACTCATAGCAATTCTTTTGTTCTTTTCTGCTTTAACTACTCAAGGATTTACTGCAACTATTTTAACATTAGCAAGCTATTTTATAGGAACTAGTCTAAATGACGTGATAGCAACTGTATCTAATTCGTCTTTGGATATAAAAATTAATAAATATCTTAGTGCTTTAATTAATTCATTAAAATATATATTCCCCAATTTATCATTGTTTGATTTTAAATTACAAGTAGCACATGGCATTAAAATCCCATTTCAGGAAATTAAATTTAATATTAGTTATGGTATTGTCTATATAATCTTACTGTTATTAATAAGCTGTTATTTGTATAGAAATAAAGAATTTTCATAAAATAATTATAATTATGACAACTAAATATATCAAAAATTTAATACTAGTGTTGTTTACAAGTATACTTATAGTATTTCATATACTACAAATAAATAGTATTTCTCTAAAAAATAATGAAAGCCATAGCATAGGATTAATATTACCTAATAAATTCTTAAAGATTACTGCATTTGGTTTTAAGGGTATAAGATCAGACATTATATATCTTAATGCAGTAAACTTTTTGATGTCGTTTAACAAGCTATCTGATCTTAGTAAAAGAGATTGGCATTGGTTCTATCGCCTTATTGACGCCTCAACTTATCTTGATCCTTATTTTCAAGACCCTTTATTTTTAGCAAATGCCATGATATGGCAGAGCAAATGCTACACTACTGTCTTATCCATATTAAAAAGGGGAGCAGTTGCACGTAATTGGGACTGGAGATTTTCATTCTTTGTAGGTTTTGACTACTTCTATTTTTTAAAAGACTATAAAGATGGTACAAAATGGCTTCTTATAGCATCTAAAAAACGACATAGCCCTTCTGTACTTTTAGTATCTTTAGCAAGTGCACTTACAACACGAGCTGGACAATTAAGTATGGGGATTACAATACTAAAAAATCAAATTGCCCATACAAAGAACAAAAAATTACGAGTTTTTTATATAAAAAGATTAAAATGTCTTAAAAATTTATTAGTATTAGAAAAAGCGCTACATGAATATAAAAGGCGTTTTGGACACTTTCCTACCAAACTGATACAGCTTATAAGCACAAATATATTGAAAAAACTCCCTGTAGACCCCTTTGGAGCAACCTATAAAATAACTCCAAAGGGGCATATCAAAAGGATAATGCCCAATAAAGTTAAAGTAAAAACCTAAAAATTTTTAAGTTCTGCACTTATATTATTACCTTCTATGCTTACTTCTATATAATTTCGTGCACAAAGCATCCCTGGGTTTAGTATAAGAGTATCTCCTATTTTATCTGTACTTTTTGCCTCATGTATGTGTCCTGTTAGGCAAAGCTCTGGTTGATATTTTTCTATAAACTCCCTTATTGATTTAGATCCTACGTGTACTCCTGAAGATATAATATCAGCATTTGTATTGATAGGAGGGGTATGAGATACAAGGATTTTAACAGCTGCATCCTTTACATCTTCATATGCCTTTAACACAATCTCTCTTAATTCTTCTTCACTGTATTCTATAGGAGTATCAAAAGGAGTTGGATTAGAACCACCAACTCCAAATATACCTACATCAGAAATCTTAACCCCTCTACCATGGATGCTTATACCCTTTTCAACCAAAAATTCTGCAACAGAAGGCTGATCAAGATTACCATGAAGGGCTAAGATATTTTTATTTAACTCTTCTATAGCCTTAAGTACTACCTGTGCCTCACCTACTCCACCATAATTTGTAAGATCACCTGTAATAATTACTAGATCTACTTCTGCTATATTGGGGATCTCTTCCACACACTTATAATCCATGTGAATGTCACCAAATGCAATAATACGCATCACTCCTCCTAATTATTTAAAATTTTGTTTTATCGTCCATGTCCTACTAAATAGCTAAGGGCTGCACACAAAAGCCCTGCTGCTACCATTTTTATACCAGACCATGCCCTTGAGGTCTCAGAGATACCTCCTAAAAATACACCTAATATAAACAGATTTAAAAAAGCAATCGCTACAGAAACTGTATAAGATATATTAATCCCACCAAGTTGAGTATGAAAGAAAAAGGGTAACATAATAAGACATGCTGCTAAAAATGGAGCTATACCATTTACAATAGCAACTACAATCGTAGCAACTCTCATAGCCTTCCATAGATCTGTATTAGAGAGATCTGTAAGGGTTTGTTTACTAAGATGAGCAAGATCATCCCGCCTTTCTGCTGCCTCTGTCATATATGCACCCCATAAGCCAGATACTCCAATTGCCAAAGCAGTTGCATAACCTGTTTTTAATACGATCACAGGGTCTATTACACCAGAAAGCCAGCTTCCTACTATAAGGCCTATAATTGTAAGGGTTCCATCAAAGGCATTTATGACAAGATACCTTCTTGCAATCTTGCCAATACCAACCATTTGGTCATAGTTATGTAACTGCTTAAAAAGGTAGGAATTTTTTATCCAATTCACGGCTTAATCCTGTGGGGTAGGCACCTCCTCGACAATGATTCTTCCTGTAGAGACCTTATCTATAGAATGAATGGCTCCTCCCATTCTCTCTATCACCTCTGCTATTTCCTCAAAATGTAAATTTTTACCAATCATTGTAATCTTAACATTTTCTACCTTTGCATCTATCTCATAAACAGTAATATCTACTCCATCAACCCCCTTAAGCACTGAAAGTGCTTGTGCAATTGCAACTATGTTTGGCTCATGAGGTTTTAAAACATCCAGAACTATTCTTCTAACTGCAGAGGCAAGTCCAGAGGGCTCTTTCAGTGGAGACGATATTGCTCTTTCCATCTTGGATTTTTTTACTCCAATCTATTATTTAATCCCTTATCCTGGATTCATTTTATATTGTAATGCACCCATCAAAGCAAGAGTTTTTTATTTTGGATCGGTAATTTTA
>CAZODM010000089.1:0-7351 GCA_964578585.1 uncultured Desulfobacterales bacterium
ATGTTCGGATGGGATAACCGCTGAAAGCATCTAAGTGGGAAGCCCACCCCAAGATTAGTTCTCCCGTGGCCGTAAGGCCCCTGAAGCCCCCTCGGAGAAGACGAGGTTGATAGGTCGGGAGTGTAAGGCTGGCAACAGCCTCAGCTTACCGATACTAATCGGGCGTGCGGCTTGGCCATAATTTTCTATATATAAGCTCCTAGGGAAGGGCATGTATAAACATAGAGCAGGACCCATATTTATTTATAGTTTTTTGAAAATTAGGTTTATATATAACTAGTTAAAGTTTATATAAAAATAGTAAACAATTTCCGGTAGCGATAGCGAGGGGGAAACACCCGTTCCCATTCCGAACACGGAAGTTAAGCCCCTCAGCGCCGATGGTACTGCCCCGTTAGTGGGTGGGAGAGTAGGTCACTGCCGGAAATTAATTTTAAACCCCGCTAGTTTTTCTAGCGGGGTTTTTTTATGTCTACCTATATTGGTTTGGTTTTAATGAGACTTACTCATCTGTGTTTGGGTATTTCAATAAAACAGATTAAATAGATTTAATTACCAGCAAATGGATGTTTTCTAATAATAGTTTGAGACCGTTCTGGACCTACAGATACAATAGCTACTTCAATCCCTGTAAATTCTTCTAAAAATTTGATATAATCTTTAGCAGCATTAGGTAGATCATCAAAATGTTTTACGTTAGATATATCATCTGCCCATGGAGTAAGTTCTTTATAGATAGGCTCAATCTTTTCTATATCTTTTATAAAACATGGCATGTTATTGAATATTTTTTGTTCTACTTTATATTGAGTGCATATTTTTAGTTTATTTAATCCACTAAGGACATCTAACTTTGTAAGCGCTATACCATCTAGACCATTTAGTCTGGCAGCATCATTTAATACTATACCATCCAGCCAACCACAGCGCCTTTTTCTGCCTGTAGTTGCTCCAAACTCAACACCTTTTTGTTGTAAGTGATCGCCATATTCATCAAAAAGTTCTGTTGGAAATGGTCCACCACCTACTCTTGTAGTATAGGCTTTGGATACTCCAAGGACAAAATCTATATTTTTAGGGCCAATACCTGAACCTGTACATGCTCCACCAGCTATAGTATTTGAGGATGTAACATAAGGATATGTACCATGATCAATATCAAGTTGAGTACCTTGAGCACCTTCAAACAATATATTTTTCCCTTCTTTTCTAGCATTATTTAAGACTACAGATACATTTTCGACAAAAGGAGCAAGTATTTCCGCATACTTTTGATATTCTTCATATATCTTTTCTTCATCAACTGGTTCTGCATTTAGGAGTTTAGTCAAAATGAAATTTTTTTGATGACAATTTTCTTTTAATTTTTCTTTAAAAATTTGAGGACTTAGAAGTTCTATAACTTTTATCCCCATTCTAGATGCTTTATCTTCATAGCATGGGCCAATACCTCTACCTGTAGTACCTATTTTCCCTTTTTTCTTTGACGCTTCTCTTGCATTGTCAAGGGCTCTATGGTAGGGCATTATTACATGTGTATTGGGACTGATCTTTAATCTTGAAGGATCAACCGCTTTGTCTTTTTTAGCCAGATTTTCTAGCTCTTCGATTAAAACTTTGGGGTCTAATACTACCCCATTTCCAATAAGACATAGTTTTTCAGGATAGAGTATTCCTGATGGTATCAGATGGAATATCCATTTTTCTCCACCTACCATCAATGTGTGTCCAGCATTATTCCCACCCTGAAAACGGCATATTACATCAGCCTTTTCTGTTAAAAGATCTACAATTTTTCCTTTTCCTTCGTCACCCCATTGGGTGCCGACCACCACCACAGTTGCCATTATTGCCCCCTTTATACTTTACTTTTCCAGCAAGCAAGGATACTTAAACCTATAAAGAAAGTCAAACATATTAAAGAGGAAGAATACCATGAATAGAAAAAAAATGAATAGTAATTCAAAAGATACAAAACTGTTGCAAGCTAGTGGCTATTTTGAAGCCTCTCTTTACCTTGTGGATGCCAGCTCCTATATGTATAGGGCTTATTTTGCTATAAGGCAAAATTTATCAACTAGTAAAGGATTTCCTACAAAGGCTATTTTTGGGATTACTAATATGCTTTTAAAACTTTTAAAGGAAAAGAATCCTAAAAACATTGCAGTTGTGTGGGATGCAAAAGGTCCAACATTTAGACATGAGTTATATGACAAGTATAAAGCCAATAGGCCAGAGATGCCAGATGACTTAGTAGTTCAAATACCATGGATTAGAAAGATTGTAGATGCTTTAGGGTTATGTCAGTTAGAAAAAGAGGGTTATGAGGCAGATGATATAATAGCTACCATTGTAAAGAAGATTGATACTAGTATTTTGATTGTATCTGGAGATAAAGATCTTGTACAACTTATAAATGACAAAGTAACTATTTGGGATCCAATGAAAGATGAGATTTTAGATATTAATGAGGTTAGAAGGCGTTTTGGGATAGAACCTTATCAATATCTAGATGTATTGGCCCTTTGTGGTGATAGTTCTGATAATATTCCAGGTGTTCCAGGCATTGGCATAAAGACTGCTCTTAAACTTATTCAAGAATTCGGTAGCATAGAAAATCTACTAGCTAATTTAGATAAAGTTAAACAAAAAAAGCTCAGACAAAGACTACAGGAGGCAAAAGAGTCTCTACCACTTTGGAGGAGACTTGTTTCTTTAGAAGAAAATGTGCCACTGGATATAAGCTTAGAATTATTTAAAAGAAAGCCATTTGATTTAGACTTATTAAAGAAACTTTTTACTGAGCTTGAGTTTAATAGGCTTTTAAAGGAGTTGGTTGGAAATAGCGAATCTGAACTATCTAAGGATAGCTATAAATTGATAACTAGTAAACAAGATCTTTTAAGTCTTATAGAGCTTATTAAAAGAGAAAAGACACTTGTAATAGATACAGAAACTACAAGTGAACTTCCAATGAGAGCAAAACTAGTAGGGATCTCGATATGTGTGAATCCACCAGAAGCCTTTTATATACCAATAGCCCATAAAAATGTAGAAGAACAACTTGATAAAGATTTTGTGCTCTCTCAATTAAAAAAGGTATTAGAATCTCCCAATATAAGAAAGGTAGGGCAGAATATAAAATATGATAAGATAGTTTTAAAAAGAAATTCAGTTGATCTTATCCAAATAGAAGGCGATACTATGGTTGCCTCTTATCTTTTAAACCCTTCACGTCATCACCATAACTTAGATGAGATCTCCCAAGAAATACTTGGACATACAATGCTTTCATATAAAGAGGTGATAAAAAATTATGCAGGTAGAGGAAAAGATTTTTCATATGTTCCTATTGATGTTGCAAGAGATTATTCCTGTGAAGATGTACATGTTACGGCGCTTGTCAAAAAGGTCTTATGGGAAAGACTTAAAAAGGCTGAGTTATGGGATTTATTTCAAGAGGTAGAAGTGCCATTAATAGATCTTTTGGCACGTATGGAGATGGCTGGTATCATGATAGATCAGCAGGGTTTAAACAAATTACATGAGGAATTTAGTAGTAGAGTGTTGGAGTTAGAAAAAAAGATCAAAGAACTTGCTGGAGTTGATTTTAACATAAATTCTACAAGGCAACTTGCAGAGGTATTATTTGAGCATTTAAAACTCCCTCAAATTAAAAAGACCAAAAAGAAGACAGGATATTCTACGGATGTTGAAGTGTTAAAGGCTCTTTCTAATTATCATGAACTCCCTAAATTGGTATTAGAATATCGAAACCTTTTAAAACTTAATTCTACCTATGTAGATGGCTTAAGGCGTATGATACTTCCTGAAACAGGAAGAGTTCATACATCATTTAATCAAACAGTTACTGCTACAGGTAGGCTTTCATCAAGTGATCCCAATTTACAAAATATACCTGTTCGTACTGAAGAAGGAAGGCGAATAAGAGCTCTATTTATTGCTGCACCGGGAAAGGTTTTAATTTCTGCTGATTATTCGCAAATAGATTTAAGGGTACTTGCTCATTATTCTAAGGATCCAACATTGTTAAATGCATTTAGACGTAATGAAGATATACATAGAAAGACAGCTGCTGAAGTTTTTGGGGTATCTCCAGAATTTGTTACGCCAGAGATGAGACGAGTAGCTAAGACAGTCAATTTTGGAATTATCTATGGTATGAGTGCTTATGGATTAGCAAAGGAGCTTGGGATAGAGCGCCATAAAGCAAAGGAGTTTATAGATAAGTACTTTGAAAAATATCCTAAAGTAAAGGAATATATGAATTGGGCGATAAATCATGCAAGAGAGAAGGGATATGTTACTACTATACTAGGTAGAAGAAGATATATACCAGATATAAATTCTAAGTCGCGCCATATAAGGGAATTTGCGGAAAGGACTGCTATTAATACTCCTATACAAGGTTCTGCAGCAGATATCATAAAACTTGCTATGCTTAGAGTAGATGAGGCTCTTAAGAGAGAAGCTATTAAAGCCGACATACTTTTACAAGTTCACGATGAGTTAGTATTAGAATGTGATGAATCTTTATGTAAAAGTGTTTGTGATATTGTAAAAGATAATATGGAAAATGTTATAAGATTAGAGGTTCCTCTTACAGTTTCTGTAGGATGGGGTAAAAATTGGGCTGAGGTATAAGAGTAAAAGTGATTATCACAACAAAACACTTAAAAGATCCTGCAGCTCAAAAGGGTTGGGTTCAGATTGATAACCAATATGAATTTACGACCAATCGAGATGTAATATTAAAAGAGGTAAAAAAATTGGTATCAGATAGAGTCTGGGTAGAAATAAGACTAAAAGGATATAAATCTACTCCTACTTTGGTAATTAGTGTAGATGAAGATAGGGTTGAAATAGATAAGCCTAGGGATTGGCCTGGGGCACAGGATATTACGTTGATTTACAGACACGTTGTTGGTCCATGGCATTTTTTACAGGCTAGGGTTAAAGAAGTAACCAAGCAGGCAATTTGGACATATTTGCCTTATGCTTTTATCATACTTGAGAGGAGAGAGCACTTTAGAATATCTACTCCTACAGGTTCAAAGATTAAGGTCTTATTTAAAAAAGGGGGTAAAGAACAAGTTATTTCTGGTGAAGTTATAGATATTAGCCTTGGAGGAGTTGCTTTTTGGCTAGATTCTAAAGATGGTATTACTTTACCTTCTATAAGGTCTATGGTAGATTCTGTAATACTGGAACTAAAATTAGATGCCTCAACAGACTGGAAAGAAAAAGATATTGTGCTTAGCAAAGCAGAAGTTGTAAGGATTGATGAGATTAAGCAAGGGAAAAGTAGTAAAAAAAAGATTGCCCTTAAGTTTCATTGTCCTATAAAAGAAGTTGATCAACTTTGGCCATATATTAGGCAACGAGAGCTTTTACTATTAAAAACATAGAAGATTTTTAGTTGGGCAGGTAAGGTATGCTAAAGAAAAAAGATATAGAATTGACGAAAAAGGATGCATTATTAATTGTAGATGTACAAAAGGACTTTTTACCTGGAGGAAGTCTTGGAGTACCTGATGCAGATAAAATTTTACCTTTTATAAATGCATATATAAGAATTTTTTCTAATAAGGGCTTAAAATGTTACTTTACTAGAGACTGGCATCCAAAGGATCATTGTTCTTTTAAAGACTATGGAGGGCTGTGGCCTGAACACTGTGTTCAGGAAAGTGAAGGTGCAAATTTTGCTGATGATCTTATAATCCCTGATAATGCAGTGATTATCTCTAAAGCCACAAGTAAGGATAAAGATGCATATTCGGGTTTTGATAATACTGAACTTGATAAAATACTTAAACAACATGGTATTGAGAGGCTTTTTATAGGTGGACTTGCAACTGATTATTGTGTTAAAGCTACTGTTTTGGATGCTATTTCAAAAGGTTATGATGTGTTTCTATTATTAGATGCAATAAAAGCAGTAAATTTAGATCCTAATGATGAACAAAATGCACTTTCTGAAATGAAAGAAAAAGGAGCTGTATTTATAGATATAAGCTCACTTTCTGATGATATAGTAGATAGTCGTGGGAATTGTTGAATGGGGCTTTCATGCGTAGGACTACGCTTTAGAAATCCTTTTACTCCTAGAGGGTATATTGTAGATGTTCAAATAGATGCCGAGGTTTTACCAAAGATGAAAAAGTTGATATCTATTTTAGGACTTTCTGTTTTACTATTAGATAAAACATCCAAGAGTGTCAGATTAATTATAACCAATATATGATTATATGAGTGTAAAAACCTCTAACCAAATTCCATTTTACTATAGTCCTAATTTTAGTTCACAAGATCAACACTTATGGGATAATAATATAGTCTATGCAAGTTTTTCGCGTGTGGGTGGAGTTAGTCTTGCTCCTTATGATAGCCTCAATGTATCTTTTTCAGTAGGTGATGATCCCCTTTTAGTGTATGAAAATTTAAGGATAATAAAAGACTTTTTGGGTTTAGATTCTATAAATATGGTAAATCAGATACATGGGAATAAGGTAAGTTGTGTTGATAAGGCAAATTTTAGTATATTTAGAACGCTTAGTGATGCAGATGGTCTTATTACTACACTAAAGGGTCAGGGATTACTTATTAAGCATGCAGATTGTCAATCAATTTCTCTTTTTGATCCTAATTTAGGTCTCATAGCTAATATACATTGTGGTTGGAGAGGGCTTGCTGGTGGAATAATAGAACGGACGATATCCATGTTTAAAGATAAGGGTTCTAATCCATCTGATATTTTTGCAGTGATTAGCCCATCTTTAGGCCCCTGTTGCTTTGAGTTTATAGGTTGGAAAGAATTACTTCCTATATGGCTACAAGATTTTGTTGTAAGCAGTAGGTACTTAGATGCATGGAGTGCAAGTGAGTTTATGTTAAGAAGATGTGGTCTCTTAAAAAAGAGGATATTTAATTTTAGGATATGTACAAAGTGTTCTTTGCTACACTTTTCTTATAGAAGAGAGCGTATTAGTGGTAGGTTAGCCACTGTTATCGCTTTAAAGAAGAGTGATAAAATAGGTTAAAAAGTACTTGCTCAATAGATAGTATTTGTCTATGATGCAAAAAAGTATAGTATAAATTTTGAGGTTTATATGGGAAAGGTTGTTAATATAAAGCAAGGTAAACGTAGAAAGACAAAACGCATTAGAAGCCTTGAAGCGATTAAAAAAGAACTTTTAAGAGATCATGGTATTGACCTTGATGAATTACTTGCTGAAGATAAAGAACCTAGTAAAAATCTTTCCTATGAAGAGTTTGAGAGATTATCTACAGAGATATTAAAAGTAATAGATAGATTTTGTTTGGAACATCC
>CAZODM010000090.1:0-1232 GCA_964578585.1 uncultured Desulfobacterales bacterium
AGCTTATATGTACATCCAAATATATCTAATTGTGCTGAATGTCATCAGGTACATGGCTCATCACGACTTGCTATGTTAAAAGAAGATGGTAATAAGGTGTGTACGAGATGTCATGCAACACAAGGTAAATTTACCCATCCAATAGGTGCAAAGGCAAGGGATCCTCGTACAGGACAGGAAATGACATGTGTAACATGTCATCATCCTATGGGGACTAATTATAAATATGAGTTGAAGTTAAGCGGAAAAGAAGATTTGTGTATTCAGTGTCATAAAAATTATTAAAAGGTGTAAAAATGACGAAGTTAACATTAATTAGGTCAATTTTAGTGATAGTTATATTGACTATCTCTACTGCTGTTTCTTGTTATGCTAGAAGTGCTCCATGGCACTGGATATTAACTTTGAGAGGGGATGCCTCTGGTAAGGCTATGGATATGCCTTATTCACTTTATGTAGATAGAATGACAACCCGATATTATGTAGTAGATACTTATAACAATAGATTATTGTCATTTTCAAAAAAGGGTAAATTTTTACATGTATTTAATGCAAATAGGACATTGAAACTTCCTATGGCAATGCTTCATGACACAAATGGAATTTTATGGGTAGTTGAAAGAGGTAAAAATGTCTTAGTAAAGATAGATTTAAAAAATAAAAAAATGACTACATTCCATCTTAAGTATCATTCTTTGACTTTGTTTCCAGATAGAATGCATGAATTTAATGGTGTCATATATTTATTGGACAAAATGACGGGGAATGTATATGCTTTTAATAAGCAATTAGAATTATTACACTGTTTTAAGGCTCCTAAATCGAGTTCAGGTTTTATAGATTTTAAGGTTATGAGAGGTGCATTGTGGGCTTTGGTTATGGAAACTCAGACTGTATATAGATTTGATCTAAATGGTAAGTTGAGACAGGTAATTCATTTATCTAAAGAAATGGAATTTCCTTATTCTTTAGCTATTGGTCCTACAGGGATGATTTATATTGCTGATAGGCATAAAAATTGTATATTTGTATTTGATGGCACAGGGGAATATAGATATACTTTTTTAAACTTAGGTCAAGATCGAGGAAAAATTTATTATCCTTCGGAAATAGATTTTGATCCGTGGGGTCGTTTATGTATTGTTGAAGAAGGCAATGGCAGAGTCGAAATATTCGGCCGCTAGGGGGTGAATAATGCGGACGAAAGTTTATGCTATTAGTATATTGTTTAT
>CAZODM010000090.1:1332-6966 GCA_964578585.1 uncultured Desulfobacterales bacterium
CTGGACCTAATGAGGAATTGTTAAAAGATACATGTATAGGATGTCATACAGGTACCAATACTGGTACTAATAAAACCCCCTATGTGCTTAGTATTTCTCCTCCTGATTATGGAGTGACGGGTACAACTGGGAATACATTAGCCGGAGGGAATTTTTATTGGGTTGCTTCCTCTGGTGGGGCCGATGATAGATGCGGACATAATATTCAGGGAATTTCTCCACCAGATGCTACATTAGGACTTACTCCTCCTGGTGGCACTCCTCTTTCTACAGAGCTCACATGTGCAGGAACTAATGGATGTCATGGGGATAGATCTATACAAGATCAATATAAGGCAATATATGGAGCACATCATGCTCATGTAGATACAGGATGGCAAGATGGTTCAACTGTAGCTAAAAGTTATCGTTTTTTGTTGGGGGTAGAGGGGATGGAAGATCCAACATGGGAATATCATCCAGATCAGTATAATCATAATAAATACTATGGGGTAGATAGGACAACAGAGGCGGATGTTTCAGGAACTATAAGTCACTTATGTGCAGAATGCCATGGTTATTTTCATCATGGAACCGGCCAAATTGCACCTGATATCCCTCATGGGGTATGGTTGAGACATCCTACAGATTTTGACATGAATGATGTTAAAAATGGTACAGAATACCAATATTATAATGGTGGTACAGGACTAGATAACCCATACAGCGTTATTTCTCCAGTAGCTACTTCTGATACATCAACTACTTTAAATACTGTTGTATATCATCAGGCTGGAGACGCAATTGTAATGTGTTTGTCGTGTCATAGGGCTCATGGGTCACCATATCATGCAATACTTAGGTGGGATTATAAGGCGTGGCCAGGGTCAAATGGCTACAATGGTTGTGCTGTATGTCATACCGCAAAGAATTAAAGGGGGCTATATGCTGAGATATATATTTACAGCAACCCTTTTAGTAAGTTTGTTATTTTTTTCTCCAAAAGTAATGGCTGGTGGATATCTTCTTTCTGCACATGGCTCTAATATATACGGGGTTGATAGGAGTGCTACAGCAAATCTAGGTTATGCACAGGGTAATTGTGCTCACTGTCATGAAATGCATGCAAGTATAAGTGGAGTGGAGCCAGTACCTGCAACAGGTGCTCCTTCTGCTTTTGCGTTGTTTGCAAATAACTTTAATACATTACAAACACTTCATCCTTATACTCAAAGCGATGACTTTTGTTTTTATTGCCATACTAGCGTAGATTCTTTACAAAATGGTGGAATAACAAATAAAGATTATAGTGCTACCTTTGCAGGGGCGCCAGAGACAGTAACTAGTATCTTTGAGCAATTTAATGAGTTATCCTATCATAATTTGTATGATATATATCGTTTTGCTCAAAATACCTTTCCTTCATTTTTTACCTCTTATTCAAATCCTTGTATAGCATGTCATAATCCTCATTTAGCAAGAAGAGATAAAGCAAATGTAACAAATCCTGCCTATAGTGCAGTTTCTCTTCCCACTGATCATAATAAATTATGGACTACAAATTTAAAGACTTATACTGCTTATTATCAAGCACCATATTATTATCATTCTACTAGTAGTTATGAGCCAGGAGCTTCTTTAGTAACAGATGGATCTAATGTAGTTGATTGGAATAGCTTTTGTACAAGGTGTCATAATGTAAGTAATGTTATTTATAGTACAACCTTAGGAAGGAATCTACGAAAGATTGACTGGATAGATCCTATAAATGTTTCTACAACTGGAGCAGAAACTGGTGGGGACAAACATGGTAAAGGGAATGCTACAGGTAATATAACAATGACGTTATTACCACCATATAGTACATATTTGATTAGTCATGGATATACATCGGGTATAACATTGTCTTGTTTAGACTGTCATGAACCACATGGTGCTCCTAATATTATGTTACTTAGACGAGTTATAAATGGTAATGATACTTGGGATGATACTTATACAGGAACAATAATCAATGTTACTACCTATGATTCTACCCAATGGGTGGCTATATGTGATAGATGTCATATTAGTGATGAATATTCTATACATCATGGGGGTACACTTACAAATTATGATTATCCTTATGTTGCAAAAGGCTGTTCTTGGTGTCACGGTAGCCCATGGAATTATATAAATTGTACACATTGTCATTTTCATGGTGGAGATGATAGTTGGCTTTTGACTTTAGGTGTTACTCCTACTTACAGGCGATGCTTTTAATAAAAGCGAAATATGATAGTGAAGATGAAAGTAAAGTTTATAGTTATTAGTTTATTTATATTATTAATATTATATGGATGTAGTAATCTTTTGGGGAATTTAACTACTAATTCAGTATCTTCAAATAATAGGATTAATGTACCTATTATCTCCGCATTTTTGTCTGTCAAGAATAATGATGGTCCTAATATAAAAGTTAAAATAAAAAATATAGCTTTACTTTCTAGTAATGGTATATGGTATAGTATTAATCCTAATGTTATAGAAATGTCATCAAAATCTATAAACAATGGGCAAATATTGTTAGCTCAAAGCCATATTCCTGAGGGAACTTATTGTAAAATTAAGTTTGATGTAGTTTCGGCCTTTTTGCAACATGGAGACAATATTCAGAAGTTATTAATTAAAAAGAAGACTATTACTGTGCCAATTTTGGGTGACTTTAGTTTATCTTCTACTGATAGTAAATGTATATTTGTAAATTGGGATGTTAAGAAATCTTTAGATAAAAATAGTTTTTCAATGGTAGTTGAATGTTATCCACAATCCATTCCTTTGATGACAGAATTATTATATGTAGCGTGTCCGTATATAAATACTATTTTTATTATTAGAACAGATCTTAACAAAGTCTGTGGTTCGTTTGGTGTTATTGGTAATCCTACATATGTAGCCCTTGATAATAATAACAAATTATATGTACTTACAACCCAGGATAATTTTATTAAAGTTTATAATATAAATTCGTATCAATTAATAGACAAAATTAGTATACCTTTTACAGTTCAAGCTAGATATATGGTCTTTGATAAAAATGACAATTATATATTCGTCCTTGATCCTAGAAGTAATGCTATTGTAAGAGTAGATGTCTCTTCTGGCTCTATAACAGTTAAAGATCATATCGGTTATCAACCAACTTTTGGAAGCTATTTTGATAAGATTCATACATTAGCTATTACTTCTAAATTATCTCAAGTTATTTATTTTTTAAATCCTGATACATTAAATATAATAAAGAGTATATCTACTACTAATTCGCCAACGGGAATATTATTATGGAATAATCTACTTTATATAGCTAATAGTAATTCAAATAGTATTAGTGTCTATGATATTAATACTGATAATATGATAATGCATTTTAATGTAGGTATAGATCCAGTTAGACTATATAGTGGTACTAATGAGATTTTTGTTAGTAATTATATATCTAATTCAGTAGATGTATTATTACCTAATCAAGTAGGAGTAGTTCAAGAAATACCTGTTGGCGATGGGCCAGTAGATATGGCTTGTTCTCATACAAGACATTGGTTATATGTAGCTTGTCATATTGATAAAAATATTACAGTTATAGATCCTTCCTCTTCTCGTGTTATTAAACATATCTATTTAGGTAGTATGCCACTAGGATTAACAGCTCTTCAATAGTTTATTAATTACTTTATTTCTTTTAGTTTTTTAAAATCTACGTTATTTTAATAAGTTATAGCTATTTGGTTCTTTTTTTATCTCTCATTCTCCTAATCCGAAAAGAATAAATAAGATAAGACTTATGAATTAGGAGGATTAAAGTGAGATATTATATTTTATTTTTAATACTAATTTTTCTTTTATTTCCTATTCAATTAAATGCTCAACAACAAGATTGCCTATCCTGTCATAATAATTGGTATAGTGAAAAAATAGATGAAACCTCTATTCATAGTCCATTCTTACAAGATAGATGTAAAGTATGTCATTCTGAAGATGATATGAATACTTTAACTCAAAACAATATTAACAATAGCTATAATTGGATCTTATCTAAGGATTTATTAAATGGTATAAATTTGATTCCTGTAACTCAAGCGGATAATTTATTAATTCAGGTTGCTCATGATAATACATCATATAAAACATTTCATATTAATTTTAACAACATAGTTCCAGCAACTGACATCAATTTTAGTGAGCCTATAATTATTACCAATTTTCATGTAGTTTCTATAACGTCTGATTATATGACCCATGTTAAGTTAGTTTGGTCTACAAATATACCAACTAAATGTACATTATATTATAAAACCTTAAATGATAAAAATAAGTTAACTGACTATATATATTCTACTAACCATATAGCTGAACTAGATGGACTCAAAAATAATGTCAAATATTATGTTTATATTGTTGCAACTTCACCTTTTAATGAAAGCGTAACCTCTACTACACTTTCTTTTAATACCTCAATGAGATTTAATAATAGTTTAATGTATTCTAATTATACAGATAAAAAACTTATAAAAGTTAAATTAGTAAATTTAAATGGTAAGAGATATATTGAAGTTATAAATTCTGTACCAATTTATCTAAAAATTGCTAAAGATAATTCATATATAGCTAAATCAAAAGATATATTTATCGATAATGATAATAATATAAATACAAATATAAAATCATGTCACTTATATGCTTCAGAGATATATGAATTAGGATATACTAAATGTCTAAGATGTCATAATTCCTCTCAATATAATCATAATTCTCATCCAATTAATATTGTTCTTCCAAAAAATATGCATCCACCAAAAGAATTAATATTAGTAAATGGCAGAATTACATGTATAACATGTCACTGTCCACATGCAAGTAATTATCCTCATCAGTTAAGAATGGAAGAAACTACCTTATGTGGTTGTTGTCACAATCTTAAGCAATATGCTGGATTGAAGATAGCTCAACAATATCAATTCAAGGGTATAAAGAATAGCTTTTATGGAAAAATGTAAAAAGTCTCATTTATATTTAACTATAGTTGAAACTATCTCTAATAAAGATTTATTTTAATCATTTAATATTTAATAAATAATACTTTATCCTAAAATTAACTTATGAGTAAACACCTAAAATATAGGCTATTTAGCTTTTTGAAAAACTCATATGGTTCTACCTTTTAAGTTTAACTTTATTTATTACTTTGGCATGTTTGTTCTATTTTAGCTAGTTTAACTATTTATAAAAGCATTGTCTTTAAACCTGTTTGTATTTTTGTTATATTTAACATCCTGTTGTGATCTATCCCTTTGTGCCCAAATCCATACATAATAAGTCCATTATAAATTTTAAAAACTTGTCAAGTTTTAATCAATTCTCCTCTTTTCACTTTTTTCTTTATGGCTTTTACTTTGCATTTTCTTTCTGATTATTCCTGCCTTTATCTCTTTTTCCTATCCAATTAGCTCTATTCTATTTCTAATTTGCGTAAGTTATTTTTCCCCTGTCATACTTTTGTATATTTTCTCTTCGATAAGGATAAAATATCTGTGGATTGGAGTATTTGTTCCCCTATTAAGGACATTTTTTGAAAATCTCCAAAATTCCTATTTTAGGAATGCTTCTACTTTTGGTTCA
>CAZODM010000091.1:0-6632 GCA_964578585.1 uncultured Desulfobacterales bacterium
GCTACAAAGTACCATGTCCCCTACTTTTGTTCCAAGATGTCGTGCCACTACAGGGCACTTTGTCTTTAGTAAAAAGAATATATTGGCATCTACATCAGAAAGTGTTTCAAAATTGCCTTGTCCCTTACTAATTATCATTGGAGCAGAATAAAAAAGCTCTTTAAACTCACTACTGGATTTATCCAGTAGAGTGCCTGGAGCCTTAAATCCAGAAGAGATAATCTTTGCAACTTTATCTATCCCTGCAAGCCTTGCATCTTCTATGGTGGCATCGTTAATAATAGGCCCTCCTCTAACAGCATAGGTTATTGGCTTATCTATTGTCTCAATTAAGAGCCTATCAAATACAGTCTCACCAGCATTATCACCCAAGTATAGAATCCAATCTGCCTCTGAAAGCTCTTTCCTAAACTCCTCTTCTTCCCACCGTCCAAAGGGCTGATGAAGTATTTGCTCTATCTCTTTTTCAAGATCAAAGTGCTCCTGAGCACCAAAATCTATAACATTTCCAACAATGGCAAGCCTTAGAGCCAGTCCTAATGGATCACTTGCACCTTCTATATCACTTTTTAATTTTGGATAGAGTTCAAGTGCAATCTTAGTACTATCTTCCTTTACCTTCTTAAAAGGGTCCTCACTCCCAACATGTCTATTTATAAGTTCATATACCCCTATAGCAGTAAGAGGTGGTGGGGAGTCCATTGGAATATCTTTTATTCTACCACCTAACTCACAAAGCATATCGTATATAGCTTCATCTTTAAGACCAGCAAGTCTTCCCGCCCTTAATGCCTGAATCAAAAAACATGGTATGCATTCAAGATATGTCTTCATCTGCTTTTCTCCATTTTAGCATTTGTCCACCTGGAGTATCTATTACAATTATGCCCAAACTAAGTAACTTATTTCTTATATCATCTGCCCTGTTAAAGTCCTTGTTTTTTCTAGCCTCTTGCCTCTGCTTTAAAAGGGCTTTTATTTCCTGACTCAATTGAGGTAATTTATCAGGTATATCCAAAAAGGAAAGTACTTTATTAAACTCTCTAAACAAATCAAGTATATCTTGTGCTTCCTTTGCCCCTAAACTTCCATTTAATACAAGAGGATTTAATTCTTTAATAAGTCTATAGATAGCAGCCATTGCCCCAGAGATATTTAGATCGTCTAACAAGGCCTCTCTAAATCCATCTTTAGCATTTGAGGTTAAAGTATCGATATCTACCTCAGCTAAGTCTTTCCCCTTTCGATCCAAGGCAATTATTTGAATCAACATATAAATAAAATCATCTAAACGCTTAAGGGCCTTAGAAGACTCAATTAAGGCATTAAAGGAAAAGTTTAATGGCTTTCTATAATGAGTCCTTAATAAAAAGTAACGCACCTGTCTGCCAGAAAATCCTTTGTCTAATAAGTCCCTAAGGGTTACTACATTGCCAAGAGACCTAGACATCTTTTTACCTTCTACAAAAATAAGCTCACTGTGTAGCCAAAATCTTGCAAGAGGCCTGCCAGTTAATGCCATTGCCATTGCAATCTCATTTTCATGATGAGGAAAGATAAGATCTCTACCACTTGTATGTATGTCAAAAAACTCTCCTAAATATTTTTGTGACATAGCAACACACTCTATGTGCCACCCTGGTCTCGCATGCCCCCACTTTGTCTTATAGCCAATTCCTCTTTTAAGTTCTGAAAGAGTCACGCGTTTAAATATTGTAAAATCAACAGGACTATCTTTATCGTAATCATCTAAATCAACAGTACGACCTATATGTATACGACTTAGATCTACCCTTGAAAGCCTGCCATAAGAAGGAAGCTTAGAGATATCAAAATAGACAGAGCCATGCTTAACATAGGCATATCCCTTTTCTATAAGCTTTTCACAAAGTTTAATCATATCCTCAATATGTTGGGTAGCCCGAGGATAATAAGACGCAGGTTTTACACCAAGGGTTTTCACATCTTCGATAAATGCCTCAGTATAATAATTAGTCAGCTCTTTTAAGGAAATACCCTTATCAATTGCCGCACATATAGTCTTATCATCGATATCTGTTATATTCATCACATGGGTTACTTCATATCCTTCCCATTCAAGAACACGCCTTAAAAGATCAGCAACAACAACCCTTCTACAAAGACCTAAATGAGCTAGCTCATATGCTGTAGGCCCACACGAATATATACCAACCTTCCCTGGCTTAAGAGGTTCAAAGACCTCTTTTCTACGACTTAAGGTATTTGTAAACTTTAGCTGAGGTCCTTTAGAGTCAGCAAAGTCAATGCCCACATCAAAAATACCTGTAGATAAATATCTTTCTCCACCATCAGGAAATATTACAACTACAATCCCTTCTTCTAAAAGACTAGCTTGTTCTAGTGCTGCTACCATTGCAGCTCCAGAACTCATACCAACAAAAAGCCCTTCTTCTCTAGCAAGACGCCTCGTCATCTCAAAGGCATCCTCATCGTGGACATTTACAATCTTATCTGGCAGGTGTTTATCAAAAATCCCTGGTCTATAAGACTCCTTCATATTTTTAAGACCTTGAATCCTATGACCAAGATAAGGCTCAACGCCTATAACCTTCACATTAGGATTTAGTTCTCTCATCCTTTTAGTTATACCCATTAGGGTACCTGTGGTACCCATTGAAGCAACTACAATATCTACCTTACCTTGTGTCTGATTCCATATCTCAAGCGCTGTAGTGTGATAATGAGCTAGCCAATTGTCAGGATTATTAAATTGATCTGTACAAAAGTATCTATCTGGCTCCTTTAATGCCAGGTTATATACAGCCTCTATAGCACCATCAGTAGAAAGTGGAGCAGGAGTAAGGAGTATCTCTGCTCCGTAGGCCTTCATAATCTTTCTACGCTCAAGACTTGCAGACTCACTCATTGCAATAAGACATCTATAGCCCTTAACAGCAGCAACCATTGAGAGTCCTATTCCTGTATTTCCACTGCTTGCCTCAAGGATAATCTTATCCTTTGTAAGCTCTCCTCTCCTTTCTGCCTGTTCTATCATATAAAGAGCGATTCTATCTTTTATTGAACCACCGGGATTAAAGCATTCCATTTTTGCAAAAATTTTTACCCTTGGATTTCTCCAGATACGTCTTATGGGAACTATAGGAGTATTCCCTATTGCATCAAGTATAGTTGTCATAATTGTTTTAACCCTAGCCTAATTTTTTTGAAATCTCTATCTTAAAGACATTTATATTTAAAAAATCACTAGGACTCCAAAATAAACCTTATTTTACAATCTTGACAAGGGGGCTTTACTTGTGCACGATGCATTTAATAAAATAAATTTTTTAAATTTTTGCCCCTTTTAAGGAGGTCTCTTAAATGCAAGAAATAATCGCTCAAATAAGCCCTCTTTGGATGCTAACCAGAGAATACAGACACATTGCTGGTGCAGGTGGAGTAAAAGATATAAGTAGAGAACTTGCAGAGGCTCTTGCACAAGTGGGGATAGATGTAACGGTCTTTCTGCCTTGCTATGGCTTTATAAACCCAGAAACTATGGGGTTTAGCCCATTGGATATAAGCTTTTATGTAGATATGGATTATGCGCATGAAGAAAGAAGGGAAAGGGTTTGGTTTTTTAAAACCCAGATGGACAAGGTAAATATTATACTTGTTGGAGCAGACAGATTCTCTGAAAAGACAGATGTCTACACCTATACAGAGGAGGATGAAAAACGAGACCCAAATTGTATAAAAGGACAAGGTCACTTTGATTATTTTGCAATGAATGTACTTTTACAAAAGGCTGTGTTAGGGCTTTGTGCCTATTATCAAAAAAGCCCAAAGATCTTTCACTGCCATGATGGACACACAGCACTAGTACCTGCAATGATGAGAGAACTTGAAGGATACAGACAGTTTTTTAGGAAAACTGGGGCACTAGTTACTATCCACAATGCAGGCATGGGATATCACCAAGATGTAGATGACTTGCCATTTGCAAAGGCAAATACATCACTGCCATGGCATACAATTCATACCAACCTGTTAAATGGTTCTTTTGATCCATTAATGGCTGGGGCAAGCTATGCAATAGCTAACACAGTAAGTGAAAATTATGCAAGAGAACTTCAAGAGACAGAGTTAGATGCTATGACTGGCTGGTTAGGCCATGCCTTAAAGGATAAGGGTATAAAACTACGTGGTATTACAAATGGTATAAATCCTAAATATTTTGATCCTAAAAAACCTGAACAACTTGGAATACCTGCAGGCTTTGATCCTTTAAATGGAGACCTTGGGGGAAAAAGCATATGTAAGCATTTTTTACTTAGAAGAAATCAAGATGAACCAGGAGATAAGATACATACTTATGGCTTTTTAACTGAAGACGACAGTGAACCATTAGTTACTGTAATAAGTAGACTAACAGAACAAAAAGGTATTGATATTCTCGCACATGCACTTGAAAGACTACTTCCTGAACAAAAGGATTTTAAAGTTGTTATATTAGGAAGCGGGTCTAAAAATATTGAGGATCATCTTATTTATCTTGCTCAACGAGAAGACCTTAAGGGAAGGATAAGAATACATCTTGGATATAACCCTCAACTTGCCAATCAGATATATGCTGCAGGAGACTTCTTTGTAATCCCTTCCCTCTATGAACCTTGTGGATTAACAGATTTTATGGCCCAGCTTATGGGCAACCTTCCAATAGTTAGACTTACTGGTGGACTAGTAAAGGTAAAAGATGGATTTAATGGTTTTGGCTATGTAGAACACAGTGTAGATGCCCTATTGGAGACCCTTCAACGTGCCTTAAGACTGTATAAATACTCTCCTGGTGCTATAAGAAAAATGCAAGTTAATGCAATTAAGCATATACTTGAAAATTATACTTGGGAAAAAGTAAGAGAAAAGTATATAGAACTTTATTTAGAAGCATTAAAAAACTTAGGGTAAGTTAAAGTGAAGTTTTTAAGGTTAATCTCTTGATATTTAAAGATTTTTTGAGTATTTTAGTATTAAGCTTAATAAGTAGTTATGTCTTGTTATAGAAATGGCTAGTCCATGGATGGAGGATAGCCAATAGAAGTTACTATATTAAAATTTGTCAAGGCGCAAATAGATTTTACTATGCGTCAATAGATACGTGTCGTCTTTGGAGGAAAAAGGTGTTAGAAATTCGTCAACTACAAGTATTTTTAGCAGTATGGAAAAAAAGAAGTTTTAGCAAGGCCTCTCAAGAAGTAAACCTTACACAACCTACAATAAGCGGTCACATAAAATCTTTGGAAAATACAATAGGAATACAACTTTTTGATCGCTCAGGCAGAGATATTATCCCTACAAAAGCAGGACAAATCTTATATCCCTATGCCAAAAAGATAATACAATTACAAAAACAGGCGCAAAAAGAGCTATTTCTCTTCCAAAAAGGAGACCAAGGTAATTTAGAAATAGGAGGAAGTAATATCCCTGGCCAATATGTTTTACCAGATTTAGTGGGTAAATTTAAAAAGAAACATGAAAAAATTAAAGTTAACCTTAAGGTAGCTGACACACATTCTATTGTTGATGCAATATCTTCTGGAGATATTGAAATTGGAATTGTTGGAGCAAAATTAAATTATCCTGAGTTAGACTTTAAAAAATGCCTTGATGATGAATTAGTTCTCATTTGTTCAACAAATTCAAATCCAATTCCCAAAGAAGAACATGAGATAGAGATAGAACAATTAAAACGACTTCCTTTTATAGTAAGAGAAGTAGGTTCTGGTACACGTGTTAGTACTGAAAAACAAATAAAGAAAAATTTAGGATTTTCCTTCTCTTCATTTAATATAGTAGCAGAATTTGGGAGCAATGAAGCAATAAAACAAGCGGTCAAAGCGGGTATCGGATGTGCTATTGTATCTAAAAGATCTATAGAAGACGATATCCACTTTGGCCGCTTGCGCGCCTTATCAATAAAAGGGGTAAAACTATATAGAGAATTTTATCTTGTTAATCATAATTCTCGGACTCTTTCTCCCCTTGCAAAGGCATTTAGGGAGTTTTTGCTGCACACTATTTCATAAGTATCTAAATTAAGCGGCTTTTACTTCTATCTGTTTAGGTTTTGCCTCTTCTTTTTTAGGAAGGACTATCTTTAATACACCCTGTTTATAGGTAGCTTCTATCTTGTTGCTGTCAACCTCTATGGGTAGTCTAATACTTCTAGCAAAACTTCCATAGCGTCTCTCTATCCTATGGAAATTCTCTCCCTTTTCTTCTTTTTCCTGTTTCTTTTCACCCTTTATAATAAGGGTATCTCCAGAAAGAGATATATCTATATCTTTTGGATCCATTCCTGGCAATTCTGCCTTAACTATCAAAGAATCTTTAGTCTCAGATATATCTACAGCAGGTCCCCAAATGCCTTCCTGGGGAGCAACTACATCCTTTGCTCCAAAGAAATCTTCCCATAACCTATCTAACTCTCTTCTTAAGTTAGACAGTTCATTTATTGGAGACCTGGGCATTATTTCAAACATAACCTTCACCTCCTCTCTTTTTCTATTTTAGCTATCTTATTGATTTTATTAGATTTTCTAATTTTTTCTGTCTAAAAAATAAACATATCTTTTCTTAAGTCAAGCCCT
>CAZODM010000092.1:0-6432 GCA_964578585.1 uncultured Desulfobacterales bacterium
GAATTAGAACTTTTTATAACTTTTCTTAGAGATGAAAGAAATTATTCTTTAAATACAATAGAGGCCTATAAAAGAGATATATGTCAATTTTTAGAATCGCTAAAAAATTGGAAAGGATTAAAGAACAAAATAGATTTTAAAGATATTACTGAACAAGATATTAGAAAGTGGCTTGCTGAGGAGCTAAAGACTAAAACGCGTACAACAGTATCAAGGAAACTTGCCTCCCTTAGAAGTTTCTTTAAGTTCTTGGTAAGAGAAGAGATTATCGCAAAAGATCCTTCAGTGTTTATTGAAAATCCCAAAACTCCTCGTACACTTCCTACCTCTCTAAATATAGATGAGACCTTTTCTCTATTAGACGCTCCTAAAGGTGAAGATTTCATATCTATAAGGGATAAAGCAATACTTGAACTTTTGTATAGTACTGGAATTAGAGTGAGTGAACTTGTAGGACTTAACCTTGACGATGTTAGTTTTTCTCCAGAGATGGTCAAAGTAAAAGGAAAAGGAAGTAAAGAAAGGGTCGTTCCCTTTGGTGAAAAGGCAAAAGAAGCCCTCTCAAAATATCTTAAAGAAAGAGAAATTGTTATACGACATAAAAAACGTTTTAAAGAGCAGGCATTTTTTATAAACAGATCAGGTACAAGACTTACAAGAAGAAGTGTAGCAAGAATACTCTATAAATATAGGATCGTTTCTGGTACCTTTAAACCAGCAACTCCTCATACACTTAGACATACTATGGCTACGCATCTACTTGAATCTGGAGCAGATTTAAGAGCAATTCAGGAAATGCTTGGACATAAAAGTCTTGTAACTACAGAACTATACACACACCTTGATCTTACAAGATTAGCAAATGTTTATGATAAAGCACATCCACGTGCCAAAGGTTTAAAAAAACCTATAGAGGAGTAAGGCATGAGCCAAAATGAAAAGTTTTACGGAACAACTGTTATAGCAATCAAAAAAGATAAACAGGTAGTTGTTGCAGGCGATGGGCAGGTAACTCAAGGTGCAACAGTATTAAAACATCATGCAAAAAAGATAAGAAGGCTTTATAATGGCAAAGTGATTACAGGCTTTGCAGGAGCAACTGCAGATGCTTTTACATTGTTTGAACTACTTGAAGAACAACTTAAAATTACTAAAGGCAACTTAGTGAGAGCAGCAGTAGAACTTGCTAAAAAATGGCGTACAGATAAGATATTAAGACGTCTTGAAGCCCTGTTAATTGCAGTTGATAAAGATCACTGCCTTTTAATTTCAGGACTGGGGGATGTAATGGAACCAGATGATGGAGTACTTGCTATAGGTTCTGGTGGTCCTTATGCCCTTGCTGCAGCAAGAGCTCTTATTGCCCATACAGAACTTGATGCAAAGACTATAGCTGAAACGGCGCTTAAAATAGCTTCATCTATATGCATCTATACAAACGATAATATTATAGTAGAAACTTTGGAAGAGGACTAAAGCTATGGAAGAATATACCTATCCAGCACTAAACACAGATGAAGAACAAGATGTTGATCCTATGTCAAAAGAACTTACACCAAAAGAGATAGTTGCAGAACTTGATAAATACATAATTGGCCAAGATCAAGCTAAAAAATCTGTTGCAATAGCCTTAAGAAACAGATGGAGAAGACAGCAGATCCCAGAGGCATTAAGAGATGAGATTGCACCTAAAAATATTATTATGATAGGGCCAACCGGAGTTGGCAAAACCGAGATAGCACGCCGTCTTGCAAAGCTAGCAAACTCTCCATTTTTAAAGGTAGAGGCAACCAAATTTACAGAAGTTGGTTATGTTGGTAGAGATGTTGAGTCTATGATACGAGATCTAACACATATTGCAGTAGATATGGTAAAAAATGAAGAAAGAAAAAAGGTTGAAGAAACTGCTGCAAAACAAGCAGAAGAACGCCTTCTTGATCTTCTAATACCAAGACGTCCTACAGATGAAGATAGTCTAGAAACAGAACTGTCTAGTTATAGATCTACTAGAGAAAAATTTCGTCAAATGCTTAGAGAAGGAAAACTAGATGATAGATATGTAGAAATTGAGGCAACCCAAAGACAATCAGCACCTATGGTAGAGATATTCGCTGCTGCTGGGATGGAAGATGTACAGGCAAACCTTCAAGAAATGCTCTCAAATATCTTCCCAGGGAAACGTAAGAGGAAAAGGGTTAAGGTCTCTGAAGCCAAAAAGCTTCTCCAACAAGAGGCAGCAGGGAAACTCATAGATATGGATAAGGTGGTAGAGAAGGCTATTGCTAGGGTTGAACAATCTGGCATTATATTTTTGGATGAGATAGATAAAGTCGCAGCTAAATCATCTGGTGGCTCTAGCCCAGATGTCTCTAGAGAAGGAGTTCAAAGGGATCTATTGCCTATTGTTGAAGGTACTAGTGTACATACAAAATATGGTATAGTCCGTACGGATCATATCTTATTTATTGCATCAGGAGCATTTCATATAGCAAAACCCTCAGATCTTCTACCAGAACTTCAAGGACGTTTCCCAATAAGGGTTGAACTAAGCGCCCTTAGCCAAAAGGACTTTGTAAGAATCCTTACTGAACCAGAAAATGCCCTTGTCACTCAATATAAAGCACTACTTGCTACAGAAAATATAGAGCTTGAATTTGATGAAGAGGCAATAGAAGAGATCGCCAGAATAGCATATGAGGTAAATGAACGTACGGAAAACATTGGTGCAAGAAGGCTCCATACGGTGATGGAAAAACTTTTGGAAGATATATCTTTTGAAGCACCAGATATTGCTCCTCAAAAGATAAAGATCACAGCAGAATATGTAAAGGATAAGCTAAAGGATATAGTAACTGACGATGATCTTAGCAGGTTTATATTGTAGGAGTCGTTTAAATTATGTCTAAAAAGGATGTAAACATCTCTGCTGCCAAAACACTTATAGAGGCTTTGCCTTATATCCGCCATTTTTATGGGAAAACAGTGGTAATAAAATATGGCGGACATGCAATGGTAGATGAATCTCTTAAACGAGATTTCGTCTTAGACATAATCTTAATGAAATATGTAGGGATTCACCCTGTTATAGTACATGGGGGAGGTCCCCAAATAAGTAAAACTATGGAACGAATGGGGATTACCCCTAATTTTATAGAAGGTCAACGTATAACAGATGATGAAACCATGAGTGTTGTTGAAATGGTACTTGTTGGAACAGTTAATAAAGATATTGTAGGACTTATTAACTCTCATGGTGGGAAGGCAGTTGGTCTTTCTGGAAGAGACGGCGACCTTATAAAGGCTAAGCCTATGAAAATATATAAGTACAAAGGGTCAGAAAGACCACCAGAGATTATAGACATAGGCAGAGTAGGTAAAGTAAAAGAGGTAAATCCTTCGGTGCTCAATGCACTTAAAAATGCTGATTTCATACCAGTGATAGCACCAGTAGGCGTTGGACCACAAGGACAGGCATATAATATAAATGCGGATTTAGTTGCTGGAGCAATTGCAGGAAGACTTTCTGCTTCAAGACTAATTCTTCTAACTGATGTTGAAGGTGTTCTAGACAATAATGGAGAGCTTATCTCCTCTCTTTATTGTTCTCAAGCACAAGAGCTTATAGAACAAAAGGTTGCAAAAGGTGGAATGATTCCTAAATTAAAGGCTTGTATGAAAGCCTTAAAAAATGGGGTTGAAAAAACCCACATAATAGATGGGAGAAGATCTCATGCAATATTGCTGGAGCTGTTTACTGACTCTGGGATTGGAACAGAGATAACACATGATCCATAAGTGAATTAGGGCTATAGGGGGAGAAGGAGGAACTAATGAAAAATAAAAAAGCAAGAGATTTTCTAAGGGTGCTTGACTTTAGTGTTGAAGAGATAAAAGCCCTTTTAACTAGAGCTATCGAGTTAAAAAAAGAGCTCAAGGCTGGGAAAGAAAACAATATAGCAAAGGGAAAGATCTTGGGGCTTTTGTTTGAAAAGCCTTCTACAAGGACTCGTATATCCTTTGAATCTGCGATGTATCACTTAGGTGGAAATTGTTCTTTTTTATCAACTAATAACTTGCAATTAAAACGAGGCGAGCCACTTAAGGATACTGCAAGAGTGCTTTCAAGATATTTGGATTGTCTTGTTGTAAGAACCTTTGGACAAAATATAGTAGAAGAGCTTGCTCGTTGGTCAACTATACCTGTAATAAATGGGCTTACAGACCAACATCATCCATGCCAAGCACTCTCTGATATAATGACTGTTATTGAAAAAAAGACAAATTCTATAGAGGATCTTAAATCTCTTAAGATAGCTTGGGTTGGAGATGGCAATAATGTAGCTCATTCTTGGATAGAGACTTGTGCAAGGCTTGATCTTAGTCTATACCTTGCATGTCCTAAGGGTTATGAACCAGAACAAAATATTATACAACAGAGCTTAAAAGACTCTAAGGCTACAATAGTAGTTGGTAATGATCCTATTGAAGCAGTAAAAGATGCAGATGTCATAAATACAGACGTATGGGCTAGTATGGGACAAGAAGATGAAGCAAATACAAGAAAAGAGATATTTAAAGATTATCAGGTAAACAATAGGCTTCTTTCATATGCCAAAAAGGATGCAATAGTTCTACATTGTCTTCCTGCCCATAGAGGAGAAGAGATCTCCGAGGAGGTACTTGAAGGAACCCAGTCTGTAGTATGGGATCAGGCAGAAAATAAGATGCACCTACACAGAGCATTACTTGAGTTTTTACTAAATAACTAAGTTAAATAGATTTATTATGATATCAGATCACTACTACTATTATGAGATCTTTATCTTAAGATTTTTTAGTTTCCCTCCTTAACTTTTACATTTTTGTCTAATTTGATAGTTACCCCTTACAATTTTGTAGTTTAATACGCATACCCCATAACATTTTTTAACGTTATTTTAGTAAGTTACATAAGTGGCATATTTATTGCTGTAAAAAGTTGTTTGTGTTTTGATATTACAAAAATGTAACATGGGAGTGAGCTATGGCAAGTATTAACTCGGGAGACACAGCATTTGTGTTAGTCAGTGCAGCCCTTGTATTACTTATGACTCCAGGGCTTGCACTATTTTATGGTGGAATGGTGCGTAAGAAAAATGTCTTGGGCACTATCATGCAAAGTTTCTTTATGATAGCCTTAATCACCTTGGAATGGGTATATTTAGGCTATACTATGTCATTTGGTCCAGATGTAGCTGGTATTATAGGAAATTTATCTTGGTTAGGACTTAAAGGAGTAGGAGCTGCCCCTAACCCAAACTATGCCCCCACAATACCTCATAGTGTTTTTATGATTTATCAATGTATGTTTGCTGTTATAACTCCTGCACTTATTACAGGTGCTTTTGCAGAAAGAGTCCGTTTTGTACCATTTTTAATCTTTAGTCTTCTTTGGGCAATATTAGTTTATAATCCTGTATGTCATTGGATTTGGGGAGCTGGAGGATGGTTAAAAGCAAAAGGTGTTCTAGACTTTGCAGGAGGAATGGTAGTACATCTAACCTCCGGAGCAGCAGCACTTGCTGCAGCACTTGTCATAGGTAAAAGAAGGGGATGGGGAAGAGAGCCATTTATTCCACACAATCTCCCTATGACCCTTTTAGGTGCTGGACTTTTATGGTTTGGTTGGTTTGGCTTTAATGGTGGAAGCGCTCTAGCAGCTAATGCAATAGCAGCTACAGCCTTTATTTCTACACATCTTGCAGCAGTCTCTGCTATGGCTATGTGGGTATTGGTAGAATGGATACATAGAGGAAATCCTACCACACTAGGAGCAGCATCAGGAGCTATTGCAGGGCTTGCAACTGTAACTCCAGCAGCAGGATTTGTAAGTCCTAATTCTGCTATAATAATTGGTCTCATAGCTGGTATATGTTGTTATTTAGGCGTGCTTGCAAAGGATAAGTTTGGCTATGATGATAGTCTTGATGTCGTTGGTATACATGGTCTTGGTGGCTTAATAGGTACTATTTGTCTAGGAATTTTTGCATCAAAAGCTATTAATCCTGCTGGAGCAAATGGGCTTTTAGCTGGTAATGCTAGTTTTTTAGGAACTCAGCTCTTTGCAGTAACTGTAGTTGCTATCTATGCATTTATAGTAAGTTTTATATTATTTAAGATAATCGATTTAATTATAGGACTAAGAGTAACAGATGAAGATGAAATTAAAGGACTAGATAAAGCACTTCATAGTGAGACAGCTTATAATTAAAATTTCTAAGTTAAGGACAGGGGCTTTTAACAACAGCTATATCTTTGATTATCGTTTTTGATATGAATTTTCTTAATTAAACATTAATGAAATTTTATATTAATTCCTGATAGCCCCTGTCCATTTTTATGCTATTAAGTAACAAAATCATTAAAAAATTATACAGCAAAAAAGAAAATTAG
>CAZODM010000093.1:0-6264 GCA_964578585.1 uncultured Desulfobacterales bacterium
AGCGCACCTGAATGGGGTTCAGGGGGTCGGAGGTTCAAATCCTCTCGTCCCGACCATGGGGAATAAAAAGCCTGCATTTTTATATCCGCTCAACAAGTCCTGTCTCAGGACAGGTGGTGTCTAGGCGGATGGTTAGCTTTTAGATGCAGAGAGCCCTTTAACAAGGGCAAGGTTAAAGGGGGAGCTCTCTGCATGTTTGTTTGAAAAACAGGCTATTCCACTCACCAAGGCAAAAGGAGGGGGGCTTATGACCCTTACCATCCCTACCATCGAAAATGCATCCCAGCAGGCAGATGTAAAAATGACCCAAGCTCAAAAGCGGCTGGGGTGTGACCTGAGACGGGATGCTGTTTGTATGGGGACGCATCTTCTCGTTGAGATGTGGAACTCGCCATTTTCTAAGTTGGCAGATGCCAATATTATTGGCGAGGTTTTAGGACGTGCTGGCAAAGAGTCCAATGGCAATGGAAATGGTAAAGAGCCTAAAACAGAAGTGCGTGTGCATCAGTTTAATCCCTATGGGGTATCTGGACAAGCAAGTGGGCCCTTTGCACACATACTAATTCATACATGGCCAGAGAAGGACTATGCTGCAGTTGATATCTTTGCCAGGGATAGAGAAGATGCTTATTTGGCACTTGAACAACTAAAGAAGGACTTAAAACCAGAATATGTCCATGTCTTAGAGTTAAGACGTGGTCAACTTTTGGAGATGGAGGACACTTGACTCGATATTGGTGGTCAGAAAGAGTTGGACCAGGGTTTATCCATTCTTATGAGGTGGAGCTTTTATACGAAGAGCGCACCCCCTTTCAGCACATGCGCCTTTTTTACACCCCTTTATGGGGGCGTGCATTAGTATTAGATGGTGTAATTCAGCTTACAGAAAAAGATGAGTTTATTTATCATGAGATGATGGTGCATGTGCCTCTTTATGGTATGAAACGCGCGCCAGAGTCTGTTTTGATAATTGGTGGTGCAGATGGGGGTGCTCTTCGTGAAGTTTTAAGACATGATTCTGTAAAAAGGGTGGTGCAGGTAGAGCTCGATGAGGCAGTGCTTATAGCATGCAAGAAGTACTTGCCTGGTATTTGTGGCAATTGGGATGACCCTAGGGTTGAACTTATAATAGGAGATGGCGCTAAGTATATGAAAGAGGCTGCAGAAAAAGGGGAGCAGTTTGACTGTATACTTCTTGATTCTACAGATCCTGTAGGACCATCTCTTGTACTTTTTGATCATCCATTTCATAGTGATTTGTCAAAGTGTCTGGCTCCAGATGGAGTAGTGGTAAGACAGGCTGGGCTTCCTCTTACTATGCCAGATGTAGCGCCATTTGTTGTATGCAGGTTTAAAGATCATCTACCTGGGGTTTGGACATATAGGGCTCCTGTTCCAACCTATGGAGATGAAATGGCATTTGTTGGTGCTAGTAAAGATGGTCAACCATTTGATCAGCCAAGGCTAGAGTATAGAGGCAGATATTATAATCCAGAGGTACATAGAGGTGCCTTTGCAATACCAACTTGGTGGCAAGAGCTTATAGACAACTATAAAGATACGGGTGAAGTACCTGTAATGCCACTTTAGCCCTTTTATGTCCGTAGTAGCTGGTCCAAAAGATAAGAAGATAATAGCCATCTTAACAGATTTTGGATTAAAAGACCCCTATGTTGGGGTAATAAAGGCTATTATGCTTGGGATAAATCCTAATGTAGTATTAGTGGATTTTAGTCATGAAGTAGAGAGTCAAAATATAAAAGAGGCAGCATTTCTATTAAGGTGTTACTATAAAGATTTTCCAAAAGATTCTATATTCTTAGCTGTAGTTGATCCTGGGGTTGGTTCAAAAAGACGGGCTATATTAGTAAGGACTAGAGACTATTTTTTTGTTGGTCCAGACAATGGTATTTTTAGTTTTTTGTTTTTAGAAGAGCCTCACTACACTTGTTATAGTTTAGAAAATAAGCATTTTTTTAAAGAAGCTATAAGTTCTACATTTCATGCAAGAGATATTTTTGCACCTGTATGTGCATACTTAAGTTGTGGTATTAAGCCAGAAGATTTTGGGCCTAAAATAGAAGATCCTATTATCTTAAAAGGTATATCTCCTAATAAAAAAGACAATTGTGTGGAAGGTGAGGTTTTACATATAGATAAATTTGGCAATCTTATTACAAATATTCATCCTAAAGTTTGTGAGGAGTTTTTAAAAAGGTCTCATTTAACTATTTATATAAAAGATCAAGAAGTTCCCTTTGTAACTACCTATTCAGATGTAAAACCAGGTGAGCTTCTTAGTCTATGGGGAAGCTCAAAGTTTTTAGAAATTTCTGTTAATCAAGGATCAGCAACAGATCGATTAAATGTTAGATTAGGTGAAAAGGTTAGAGTTATTTTTAAGAGTTAGTTAAAAAATTTTTTCTTTTTTAACTCTTATTCTTGATTCCTTTTAAGTTACAGCGTATTTTCCTATACATGAGTTCAGAACTAATTATAAATGTAGCACCCTATGAAACACGCGTTGCCTTAATAGAAAATGGCAGTGTTGTTGAATTTCATGTAGAAAGAAAGGCAGAGCGTACTTGTGTGGGTAACATCTACAAGGGCAGGGTTGTAAGGGTTTTACCAGGTATGCAGGCAGCCTTTGTAGATATTGGGCTTGAGAGGACTGCATTCTTATATGTTACAGATGTATATGATCACTTTCCTGAATTTGAAATAATGCTTGGGCGTACAGAAGATGAAGATGACAATTTACCTCCTCCACAGGAAAATTCTGAAGAAGATGTAAATATACATTATCAACTTCCACCTTTTAGAATAGAAGATCTGCTTCATGAGGGGCAAGAGATATTAGTACAAGTTGCAAAAGAGCCTCTTGGCACAAAAGGTGCCAGAGTTACATCACATGTCTCACTTCCAGGTAGATATCTTGTATTAATGCCTACAATGAATCATGTGGGTGTTTCAAGGCGTATCCAAGATGAGGTAGAAAGAGCAAGGCTTAGGGATCTTATAGAAGAGCTTAGACCTAATAGTTTTGGCTTTATTGCTAGGACTGCTAGTGAAGGTGTTTCAAGAAAAGAGCTTGAAGTTGAGATGGATTTTTTATTAAAACTTTGGGAAAAGATTCAAAGACGGGCTGCCAGTCTTCCTATTCCAAGTCTTGCGCATGAAGACCTTGATATAACTCTAAGGGCAGTTAGAGACCTCTTTACCCAAGATGTTACAAGGCTTGTGGTTGATTCAGAGGCAGCATATAATCGCATCTTAGATTTTGTAGATTCTTTTGCACATCATCTAAGGCCTTGTGTTGAACTTTATAAAGGTAGTAGGCCCATTTTTGATGCATATGGGCTTGAGATAGAGATGTCTCGTGCCCTTGGGAAAAAGGTGTGGCTTAAGTCTGGTGGTTATATTGTAATAGAGACTACAGAGGCACTTACTGCAATCGATGTAAATACTGGACGTTATGTTGGTAAGAGGCATTTAGAGGATACTATTTTAAAGACAAATTTAGAAGCAGCAAAAGAGATAGCATATCAGTTAAGGCTTAGGAATATAGGTGGGTTAATAATTATAGATTTTATTGATATGAATGACCCTGCAAGTAGAGATGAGGTCTTTAAGTGTTTAAAAGAGGCGTTAAAAAGAGATAAATGTCGAACAAATATTCTCAGGATGTCTGAACTCGGTCTTATTCAAATGACTCGAAAGAGAAATCGTGATAGTTTGCACCATATACTTTGCGAGCCTTGTTTTTATTGTGAAGGTACGGGTGTCTTAAGATCAAGGCGTACCATTTGTTATGATATCTTTAGAAGTATAGAGAGAGAGGGTAAGTCTTTACTTGGGCGGCGGATTCAAGTACTTGTGCATCCTAAGGTGGGGGAGATGCTTTTAAAGGAAGAGACAAGTTTTATTGAGTTTTTAGAAAAAAAGCTCGAAACAGAGATAACAATAGTATCAAAGCCAGATTTTCATATAGAGCAATACGAACTTCGGTACATAGACTAGGTTTTTATTATTTAGGCTTATCTTGATCTTTTATTTAGAAAGGAGTTATTCAAAATGGCTTTTTCTCCTTTATCAAGACCTACTTTGATTGGAAGCCTGCCTCTAAAAGATCATAAAGAGGCATTGGAGATGGTCCTAAAATATACACCAGAGATACCAATTTGGGTACAGTTGCCAGTTTATCCTAAAGAAAGACTTCTTACTCAATTTGTATCAGGCCTTCCTGGCATTAGATCTAAAGGAGAAGATGTATATTTTGATACATCATCTGCAGATTTTGAAGCAGAGCTACTTTCATTTTTTGAACAATATTTAGAGGTAACAGAGGCAGGAAAGGATATAACAGAGTCTAGATTTTGTCTTGATGAAGAACATGCTCCAGGATTTTTTTTACTTCTTAAGACTGTAAAAGAAAGGGGATTAAATCCCTTTGCACTAAAGGGGCAAATTACTGGTACATTTACTCTTCTTACAGGCATCAAAGATCAAGATCAAAAGATTGCCTATTATGATATTCAGTTGAGAGAGGCAGTAGTAAAGGCAATCTCTTTAAAGGCTAGGTTTCAGATAAAAAAGATGAAAGAGGTATGTGCTACTGCAATATGCTTTTTTGATGAGCCAGCACTTGCTGGTTTTGGATCTTCAAGTTTTGTAGGAATAAGTAAGGAGGATGTAGCACAAGACTTATCAGAGTGTATAAATGCAGTGCATGAAGAAGGTGGCATTTGTGGTGTACATGTGTGTGCAAATACAGACTGGTCTTTAATACTTGATTCTGATGTAGATATTTTAAGTTTTGATGCCTTTGGATATTTTGATAGATTTAAACTTTTTAAGGAAAAGATTCACAATTTTTTAGATAAGGGTAAGGTGATAGCATGGGGGCTTGTTCCAACCCTTAATCAAGAGGACTTAGAGTCAATAAATATAGATACTCTTTATGATATGTGGCAAAGTCAGATAGAAGAGCTTGAAATACCAAGGGATAAGGCTATAGCCCAAGGGCTTATAACCCCAAGTTGTGGTACAGGGCTTTTAACAAAGGAGCTTTCACAAAAGGCTTTAGGCCTTACTTTTGAGCTATCACGTAGGATAAGAAATTCATAAAAGGGTAGATTATGGAAGTATTAGCTGCTGATATTGGTGGTACAAATGCCCGTTTAGCAATAGTTAAGGGTAGGCATATTCGTTATAAAAAGGTCTATGCCTGTAGAGATTTTAATAATCCCTTTGAGATATTTAAAAGATTTGCCCAAGAATATAGTGCTTCATTGCCAGAGTTTGGCTGTATTGCTGTAGCAGGAAGGGTAGAGAACAATCAAGTAAAGATGGTAAATAGGGACTGGGTGATTAATGGAGATGAGTTGGCTTCTAAGCTTGGGCTTAAGGGATTATATATTGCTAATGATTTTCAGGCAGCAGCAATGGGAGTAAGCATTTTATCTGAAGACGACCTTTTATTTTTAGGGGGTGAGCCCCCCTTAAGTCATCATCCTAAAGCAGTTATAGGACCTGGGACAGGTCTTGGTGAGGCAATACTTGTTCCATACGCAACAGGCTATGAGGTGTTGCCTACAGAGGGAGGTCATGTAGATTTTGCACCTACAGATGAGATACAAATTGAGCTTTTAAGATTTTTAAAAAGGCATTTTTTTCATGTCAGTATAGAGAGGATACTTTCTGGTCCAGGGCTTGTGTGGATATTTAGATATTTATGTGAGAAAGAAGGGGTTAGTCCTTTAGATTCTTTGAAAGAGATTTTGGACACTCCAAAAGGTCCTCCTACCATATCGGATGCTGCACTTAACAATAAGGATGAAATATGTGTAAAAAGTCTTGCTCTTTTTTGTAAGATACTTGGACAAGAGGCAGGTAATATGGCTCTTAAGTGTCTGGCAAGAGGTGGGGTATATGTAGCAGGTGGTATAGCACCAAAGATACATTCTTTTTTAAAAAGAAGTGAATTTAGAAAGGCATTTGAAGAAAAGGGACGTCTTAAGGACTTCTTACAAAAGGTTCCAACCTATATTGTAATGAATACACAAGTTGGTATATTGGGTGCAGGGCTTTTAGCAGAAAAACGAGCTAAAGAATAAAACATTCTAACTTCTAAGATATCTTTAAAAAATCAAATAACCTTATAGCTAAAAGGAAATTTTTATAAAAGCTTTTCTAGAGAGCCTCTTGTGTACACATAGGATTTTAATAGATATATGCAGATGGCTAGTTATGTTATGCCTAATA
>CAZODM010000094.1:0-6222 GCA_964578585.1 uncultured Desulfobacterales bacterium
ATGCATATAAATAATCATCCATTGACCCAACATAAATGGTTCCATCAGGTCCTATAACAGGAGAAGAATAGACATCTTTTCCTGTTTTGTAATTCCATTTAAGAGTTCCATCAGGATTAATCGCATAAATGTAATCGTCACTTGATCCTATATAGATTGTACCATCCTTGTCGATTGCTGGAGAGGATTCCACTTCCTCCCAGTCTCCTGTTTTAAATTTCCATTTTAATGAACCATTAGGATTAAGGGCATAGAGATAATCATCACTAGAACCAACATAAATGGTTCCATCCGGTCCAATTGCAGGGGAAGAATCTACATATCCTCCTGTATTATATTTCCATTTTAATGAACCATCAGGATTGACTGCATAAAGGTATCCATCTCGTGATCCAACATAAATGGTTCCATCTTTTGCTATAGCAGGTGAAGATGCAACATCACCATCAGTTTTAAGTTTCCATTTAAGGGTTCCATCAGGGTTAATTGCATATAGATATTCATCTCTACAGCCTACATAAATAACACCATTGGCAGCTATAGCTGGAGAAGAATCAACATCCCCTTGTGTACGAAATTTCCATTTTAATGAACCATCAGGATTAAGGGCATAGAGATAATCATCACTAGAACCCACATAAATAGTTCCATCCGGTGCTATAGCAGGAGATGCCCAAACTTCATCTCCTGTTTTAAATTTCCATTTGATTGTTCCTGGTTGCGCGGCTAATGCACTTATTGAGAATAATAACAAAAAGGCACTAGCCAACCCCCAGACTCTCTTTTTATTTAGCCACTTCTTCATACTACATCCTCCTACTTAGTAGAGTCTTTACATTTTTTTAATAGATAACCATTTTTTTAAAAATATAAATAAATCTTCTTTACTTTCACCTCCTTTTGCTTCCATTACATTTTTCTTTATATAGCCCAATTGTCTTATAAAAAATCTATAGCTATATAGCTAAAGCTGAACTGAAAGTCAATAGCTAGATTCTAAATATTTAGTAGTCTTTAAATATAAGTTGTTATAGTTAAAACTAATCAAATTACTAAATTTTAACAATAACTAGTTAATAAATATAAAAGGCTCATAAAGGATATCTTAACTTTATTTATCATTGCGTTATATAACAGTAAAAATAACAAAGAGTTTATAGAATAAAGTTTATAGAATTTCATTTGTTAATAAAATTTTTGCTTGACAACCCTTTATATATCTTTTAATTTTTGGGGCTATAATGGGTTGTTATGTAACTAATTTAATTTTAATTATATAGTAAGTATTTATATATTAATAACTTAAGAATGTTTTGTTTGTTTATTTGGTTTTTTATGATATAATCTTTCCTTTCTGTTTTTGTTAGATTTAGTTTTTGTTTTTTATTAGTTTATTTAAACAGAAAGCGAAAGATTTTTATTTTTTAATCTTAATAGCATTTAATAAAGGAAGAGTTTATTAGTGTTAATATTTTAAAATATAAGGATGTTACTATGCTACAATATGATATTTCAAGTATTGTAAGAGAACAACTTCTAAAATTTAAAGCCTTAATAGATAAAGGATTACTAGATGAGGATTCATTAGAAAAACTTATAAGAAAGTCTATATCAGATTCTATTTTTTTAGAAGATTTATTATTGGCTATTGGTGTTCCTAAGTATGAAATATTAGAATGTCTATCCAACTATTATAATCTTCCAACAATTGAATATGATGATCTTTTGATGTTAAAGGAAGAATATCTTACTAAACTTGATTTAGAAAAATGTAAAAAGAACTTATACTTCCCTATTTACATTTCTCATAATAAGGCCACTGTAGTTTGTTATGATCCAGAGGATCCACAAATACTTATGGGGTTGAAGGAAGATTTAGGAATTGACACCATAATAAAAAAGATAATTGCTGTCCCCTCTGATGTTACATTATTAGTAGAGAACAATCAGGATGTAATACATAATTTCCCAGACTTTTCTAATAGAACTGTTTTAGCTAAGTTACGTACTTACTTAGCTAATTGTAGAACGTCATTATCACAATTAAGGACTGCGATTGCACAAGGTAGGACAGGACTTGCTTTTATTCGAACAGGATTTTGTTTTATAGCTATAGCACTGTTAGCATATAGGCTTTTTGGTCTTAATTATTTTTTAGTTGCTCCTGAGTTATTATTATTAGGGATAGGTCTTTTTTCCATTTTTGATGGTTTTAAATGGTACATACCTGCCAGAGCACTATGTAAGAATCTTCCTAAATACCAATTTACTAAACCAACTTTTGGAACCACAGTGTTAAAACTGGAAAAACCTGGAGAAATACCTGTTTTAAAAAGGGTTGGTCCTATAGAAGGAGCAAAGGAGTTACTTGACAAGTGGGAAGATCTTACTTCTGTGATTAGACGAAGATTTTTTTCTATTGTTCGTACAGATTTAGCAGAGGAACGTACTAAGCTAGCTTATTCTAGAACCATAATGGCTGCTGCACGTACAGGATTGGCTTTTGCACGTACAGGCATATCTTTTATTGGTTTAGGAGTGGGGTTAATAAGACATTTTCATTTAGGAAGGTGGACTCCTTTTGATGCCAGTTTGATTATTATAGGTACTATTATGAGTTTAGAAGGACTTTATTGGCATATCCCAGGGATAAAGGCTTGTAAAGAAATTATGCAATATATTAGAGAGATAGAACATATATCATTTTGGAACAAAATACTTTTTAGTTCTAGGACGCTTGATACACAAAACAATATTTTGACTCCTTTGCCTTTAGATAAATCATTAGCACCGGGTATTTTAGGCTCTACAGGACTATCTTTGCAAAGGATTATTAATGCAGAGGAAAGGAATATTAGATCTAGACTTCGTACTATAATGGCAATTTCTAGAACTGGAATGGCTATTATTAGAACAGGAGCAAAGGTTTTTTCAATTGGATTGGGGTTACTAGTATATTTTGGGATTCAGCAACATATGTGGACAGCCTTTGATGCTGCTTTGGTAATTAGTGGATTGGGGATACTCGTATTAGGTTTTTATATATTTATCCCTGCAGATAGATTTGTTGTGAGAGCTTCACGTGAATTTAAGGACTTTGAGATTCTGATGCCGGATTATGGAAAACCAAAATCTTTATGGAAGAGACTTATTATTTATCACGAAGGGGTATAATAACCATGGCAAATGAAATAGCTTATGTAAGTTATGAATTAGCAATAAAAGAAGAAGTAAAAAAGTTTGAGTCCTTAGTACGAAGAGGCCTTTTAGGTGAAGAAGATCTTAATGCTGCTGCAGAAGCTGCTCTTCATAGAGATAAAGATTTACAATATATTTTGAGATATGAATATAAAATTTCTAGTAGGAAGTTGCTAGAAGCTTTATCGAATTATTATAAGTGTCCTTGGATAGAATATGATGAAAGGATGCTTATACCACCAGAATTACTATATGGACTAGATAGTGAAAAGCTTTGTGTAAGTCTATGGTTTCCTGTAGCAAGACTTGGTTCTAGAGTTATCATTGCGGCTTGTAATCCTAAGGATGAGTTTGTAAGGGAAGAGATAGAAAAATTTTTTAATACAAAGGAATATACAATATGTGTAGCTTTATCTGAAGATATCCAGGCTCTTATTCAAGACTTTTTATGTGGTCCACCTGATAACATTATTGGAAAAGAAAGGACAGGGCTTTCATATTGGCGTAATACAATGGCTGAATGGAGAACTAGGCTTGCTGGATATCGTACCAATTTTGCAAAAGTTAGAACTTATTTTAGTTTACAAAGAAAGGGATTAGGTCTTATTGCTATTGCCAGGCTACTTATGGGACTTCATAAATATCCTAAGTTGGTTCCCATTTATTGGTTTATGATTGTTTTAGGTTTTATTTTAGTTGTAGCTGGTTTCTATAGTTATATAATAATTAAACATTCTCGGATAACTCCTCCTGATCATAGAAAAATGCTAGAAATTACTGCTGCTACACTTATGTTTTTGAAAAACTATCAATATTTTCAAAAGAAGGAGATTGATACTCCTGTTTATACATTTACTTTAGCACATCTTTTTGAATCTCTAAAAAATCATTGTGTATTTATAGCTTCCTCTTTAGATAACAAAATTCGTTCTGCTTTATCCCATGAAAGAACTGCCTTAGCTGCACGTCGTACAATTGCAGCATGTTTTAGAACTGTATATGCAAGAGGTAGAACAGGGCTTTCCTTTATGCGTTCAGGGGTTGCATTTGTAAGTTTAGGATTAGGATTAATGGTACATTTTGGGCTAGGAGTATTAAGTATTTTAGATGTATTTACAATTTTAGTAGGTATATGGATGATTATTGATGGTACTAAGAATTACATGCCAGTTAGGAAAGAGCAGTCAGCATTAGCTAAGTAAGTTATAAAGTTATTTAGAATTTCTGCTTAATAAATTTACCCAAATACCACCATTATTAATAGTCAGTTTATATTTAAAAGAAGGGTAGAATAATTTTGTAAATTTTTGAGGGCAAAGTATAGAGATTTTCCATAAAGGGAAATAGGTTTCTAAGTATCTTTTAATCTGATTATAAAATTTTGGAGCATATATATTAAGCCTTTTACCATAAGGTGGATTAGTTATAATAAAACCTGGAGTACGAAGAGGTTTAATTTTAAAAAAATCTTTTTGACTAAAGGTTATCATATTTTTTATTCCTGCTTTTTCTGCATTATATATAGAGCAATTAATTGCTTCTAGTGATATATCAGTTCCCAATATTTTAATTTTGTTATTTAATGGGTGTTTTTTTCTTTCTATTGAATTAAAAAGTTTTTGATCAAAATTTTTCCAGTTCATAAATGCAAAATTCCTTTTTATCCCAGGAGCAATATTTAAAGCAATAAGAGCTGCTTCTATTAAAATTGTTCCTGAACCACAAAAAGGATCCCATAGGACCTCCTTACAGTCCCATTGAGATAGATATATCATAGCAGCAGCTATTGTCTCTCTAAGTGGGGCTTTTACTTTTTTAACATGATATCCTCGTTCATGTAAATGAGCACCAGAGCTGTCAATGCTTATTGTGCATTTATCTTTAAAGATTCTTACAAATATTGTTTGTGTTAAATTATCTCTTTCTTTTGGTTTTATAAGAACGATTTTGTGTCCAATGCGTTTTTCTATAGCATAAGCAACCCTTTGTGATACTGCATCACTGTGGTAAAGTCGGGATTTCTTACAGTCTGTTTTTATTATTATTTTATTTGTTTTATTTATATATATTTCCCAAGGATATTTAATTATTTTATCTATAAGGTCGTTAAAATTGTCAGTATAAAATGATAACAATCTAACAAGAATTCTATTAGCAGTTCTTAACCATAAATTAAGTTTATATAATTCTAGTAATCCCCCTGTTGATATTACTCCTCCATTTTTTGATGGATAGGCATCAAGTCCCAATTTTTTTATCTCGTTTGTTACTATTGATCTTAGTACAGGAAGACATTGAATAAAAAATTTAAACCTTGATTGTATATTTTGATCCTTTCCCCTCTTACATATCATAAATTCTATAGCAATTATTTTTCTAAAATTTATTATAAATCAAACAAAAATGATGGAGAATATCAATCAATAGTTTCATTTTTAAACAGTTGTTTCATTAAAAAAAAGTTAATTATTTCAAGTAGTTAATTATATTATGTTTATTTTTGAAACACTTACAGATCAAACTAGTTATTTTAAAATAACTTAAAATATAGAATATATCTAATTATTTTCAGTAGTTACATACATTGGAATGTTTTTTGTATTCAAAAAATATAAAAAATATTTAAAAACTTAGAGGGATTGGAGTTTGTTAAAGGTCTGAATGACCAATTTTGTTATCCGTAACACGTTTAATGTTACGGTTTTTCATAACTTAATTTGTTAACCCAAAGCTAGATATAGGAGGAGGAGATGAAAGAAATAAATAAGCCTAATAAGACAAGATGGAAGACTATAGTTAGGGTTATAGGTGTAATTTTATTGGTGTGTTTAGCTATCGCAGAGTTGGCTTGGGCTAAAAACGTAGCAAGTTCTTCTGAGCTTGCAAAGGGTGATCCCTGGTGGATGTGGCCTGCCATTTTATTTGTTTTCACTTTTACAATTGGTCTCATTGCTCCAGTATCTGGTGTCGGTGGAGGTGTTTTATTTGTTCCTATTACAACAGCTTTTTTCCCGTTTAGTGTTG
>CAZODM010000095.1:0-6096 GCA_964578585.1 uncultured Desulfobacterales bacterium
AGAGAAATTATTACTAAGAATTGGGCACTAAAGTTAATATCGTTATCCTTTGCCATAATACTCTGGTTTTTTGTAGTAGGAGAAGAAAAGGCAGAGGTAGGTATTACTTTACCCTTAGTTATAGTTAATGTCCCTCCTAATCTTGCAGTTGCAAATGATTATCCATCTAATATAAAAGTAAAGGTTTATGGGCCTAGAAGTATGGTAAGAGCACTCGCATCACAGCATCCATCCAAAGTAATTGATCTTAAAGATGCAACTGCAGGCATATATATAATAAGGCTTTCAGCAATAAATCTTCCTATTCCAAGCAGTATAAGAGTTATAAGTATTCAACCAAGTGTAATCAAACTTGTGCTTTCTCCCATAATAACAAAGTTATTAACTGTAAAACCCATTATTGTAGGACGTCCAGCCCCAGGATACAAAATAGAACGTATAAAAGTAATTCCTAGTAAGGTAGCAGTTTCTGGACCTAAAAATGAGCTTAAAAAAATAAAATATGTAAAAACCTTGCCTATTAATATAGATCGTGCATCATCTACTGTAATAAATAAGGTAGAATTAAATCTTGACAAACCACACTGTGATATATCAGACTCTGAAAGGGAAGTAACTGTTATTATAAAAATAGTACCCAAATTAGAAACATTAAAAATATCCCATGTACCAGTAACTATTACCCCCCCTAACTCAGCTATTACATGTTGGCCAGATATAGTATCTTTAATATTAGAAGGACCAACCAATAAATTACATTCACTTTCTATGAACTCAATAAAGGTAGAAGTCTCTCATAATACTATAAAAGCGGGGACTCAATATGTAGTACCTAAAGTTAAAGTACCAAAAGGTATAATTGTAAAAGAAATAATTCCTGATAAAATTAAAGTTACAGTCAAAAATAAACCTTTAATCAGACAAAAATAATAAAAAAGAAAGATGGAAGGATAAATATGGGTAGAAGGCTATTTGGAACAGATGGTGTAAGAGGAGTAGCAAATGAACACCCTATGACTATAGAGATTGCTATGAGAATCGGCCAAGCCGTAGCTTACTTATTTAAAAGTAAAAATAATAAAAATAAACATCATAAAATCTTAATAGGAAAAGATACTAGATTATCAGGCTACATGTTTGAAACCGCTTTGTCTGCAGGTCTATGTTCAATGGGGGTTAAGGTTTTACTTGTAGGTCCAATGCCAACTCCTGCGATTGCATTTTTGACCTCTAGTATGAGAGCAGATGCGGGGGTTGTTATTTCTGCCTCTCACAATCCTTTTGAATACAATGGAATAAAGATATTTTCAGCAGATGGTTTTAAATTGCCTGATGAAGTAGAAGAAGAGATAGAAAAGCTTGTTATTGGAGAGAATCAATCTCTTATTAAATTACCAACGCATGAGAATGTAGGCAAGGCATTTAGGATAGAAGATGCCCCTGGAAGATATATTGTTTTTTTAAAAAATACATTTCCACAAAATCTTACCCTTGAAGGTGTCAAAATTGTTTTAGATTGTGCAAATGGAGCAGCTTATAAAGTTGCTCCTTTAGTATTTGAGGAGCTTGGTGCCCAGGTAATCACATATGGCACAAACCCAAACGGTATAAATATAAATGATAATTGCGGGGCATTACATCCTAAACTTATAAAAAATGCGGTACTAAAACACAATGCAGATATAGGAATTGCGCTTGATGGAGATGCAGATAGAGTAATAGTTGTTGATGAAAAAGGAGATGTGGTAGATGGTGATCATATAATGGCTATATGTGCCAAAAGTATGATTGAACAACAACAACTCAAAAAAAATACTCTTGTAGCAACTGTAATGAGCAATATGGGACTTGAAATAGCAATGAAAAATTTAGGAGCAAAACTGATCCGCACAAAGGTAGGAGATAGATATGTAGTAGAAAAGATGCGAGATGAAGGATATAACTTTGGTGGGGAACAATCTGGACACCTTATATTTTTAGACTATATTACAACTGGAGATGGAATTCTAGCCGCTCTACAACTCCTTAAAGTAATGATAGAAACTCAAAAACCTCTTTCTGAACTAAGTAAGATTATGGAAAGCTTTCCTCAGGTACTTCATAATGTTAAAGTCAAAGAAAAAATCTCTATAGAAAAAATTCCTCAGTTAGAGGAGACAAAAGAAAAATTTGAAAAACAACTAAAAGGCATGGGACGTATATTAATACGAGCTTCAGGCACAGAACCAGTTATTAGAATTATGGTAGAAGGAGAAAATCTTGATAAAATTACTCAAATTGCTAGAGATCTTGGAGAAGTGATTGAAAAACACTGTGGTGTATAACTCCACTGTGTACAAGGTCTTTTAATTTAATCTTTATTAGAAAAAATAAAGGAGCTTATTATGGCATCATCTACAGTAGATAAAAAAAAGGCTATAGATATTGCCCTTGCCCAAATAGAAAAACAATTTGGCAAAGGTTCTATAATGCGACTTGGAGACCGTGAAGTTGAACATGTACCTGTCATACCAACAGGCTGTCTTGCTGTAGACATTGCAACAGGTGTAGGAGGAGTCCCTAGAGGTAGAATTATTGAAATATATGGACCTGAGTCTTCTGGCAAAACAACACTTGCACTTCATATCATTGCAGAAGCACAAAAACTAGGAGGCATGGCTGCATTTGTAGATGCAGAACATGCTCTTGATGCAATATATGCAGCTAAATTAGGAGTAAATACAGACGATCTATTAATATCTCAACCTGACTATGGTGAACAAGCCCTTGAGATAGTAGATGCACTTATAAGAAGTGGCGCCCTAGATGTAGTAGTTGTAGACTCTGTAGCTGCCCTTGTTCCAAAGGCAGAGATTGAAGGTGATATGGGTGATTCTCATATGGGATTACAAGCAAGGCTTATGTCTCAAGCCCTTAGAAAACTTACAGCAAATATCAACCGCACCCAAACAGTCTTAATCTTTATAAATCAGATACGTCAAAAGATTGGCGTAATGTATGGTAATCCTGAGACCACAACTGGTGGTACAGCATTAAAATTTTATAGTACTATGCGTATGGAGATAAGACGAATTGCCTCTATTAAAGAAGGTACAGAAGTTATAGGGAATAGAACACGGGTTAAGATTGTAAAGAATAAAGTAGCTCCACCTTTTAAAGAAGCAGAATTTGATATCTATTATGGAGAAGGTATATCCAAAGAAAGTGCTCTATTAGAACTTGCTGCAGCAGTTGGTATCATAGATAAAAGTGGCGCATGGTACTCCTATGAAGGAGAACGCTTAGGACAAGGGCGTGACAATGCAAGAAGGTATCTCAAAGAACACCCAGAACTTGTTCAAGAAATAGAGCAAAAAGTACGTGAGATGTATGGACTTTCTAAAAGAGAGACAAAAGAATCATCTAAAAAACAAGAAGTTCAAGAAAAGGAGTAAAGGCTATAATGAAGTATCTGTCATCAAAGGAGATAAGGTCTTTATTTTTACGATTTTTTGAGGAAAAGGGACATACAGTTGTAAAGAGCTCTTCTCTCGTTCCAGCCAATGACCCTACCCTTTTATTTACTAATGCAGGTATGGTTCAATTTAAGCGAGTATTTTTAGGTGAGGAAAAACGTCCTTATACAAGAGCGACATCTTGTCAAAAATGTGTACGTGCTGGTGGGAAACACAACGATCTAGAAAATGTTGGTTATACAGCAAGGCATCACACCTTTTTTGAAATGCTAGGAAACTTCTCCTTTGGTGACTATTTTAAAAAGGAGGCTATCTCCTTTGCATGGGAATTTCTTACCAAATGGCTAGAACTACCAGTTGAAAAACTTTGGGTTACAGTCTTTGAAGAAGATGATGAAGCAGCCAGACTATGGCATGAAATTGCAGGTGTTTCAAAAGATAGAATTGTAAGGCTAGGGGAAAAAGATAACTTCTGGGCAATGGGAGACACTGGTCCATGTGGTCCATGTTCTGAAATCTTGATAGATCAAGGCCCAGAAGTTGGATGTGGCAGACCAGAGTGTAGAGTCGGATGTGATTGCGATAGATACCTAGAGCTATGGAATCTAGTTTTTATGCAATATGATAGAGATGAATCAGGAAAACTAAATCCTCTGCCTAAACCAAGTATAGATACAGGGATGGGGCTTGAGCGTATAAGCGCTATTTGTCAAGGTAAACAGAGTAACTTTGACACAGATTGCTTCTCTGGAATCATATCTAGGATAAGTCAACTTTGTAAGATAGAATATGGCTCAAAAGAACGTACAGATGTAGCAATGCGTGTTATAGCTGATCATGCAAGAGCCAGCGCATTTTTAATAGCAGATGGCATACTTCCTTCAAATGAAGGTCGAGGATATGTGCTTCGTAGAATAATACGAAGGGCTGTAAGATATGGAAGGGTCTTAGGTTTAGAAAAACCCTTTTTAACTGATGTTGCTAATAAAGTAGTTGAAGAAATGCATGATATATATCCTGAGCTAAAAGATGCTAAAAGCTTTATGGGTAAGGTCATCACTCATGAAGAAGAGCGTTTTTCTGAAACTCTTGAGTTTGGCTTACAACTCTTATCCGAAAAAATAAAGGAAATTAACTCAAAAGGTCAAGATATAATAGATGGTAATTTTATCTTTAAACTCTATGACACTTATGGCTTTCCTATAGATATTGTACAAGATGTTGCTAAAGAACAAGGATTACATATAGACCATGCTGGATTTCATAAAGAGATGTTAAAGCAGAGGGAAAGATCTCGAAAAAGTGCTAAACTTGGTAAAGGAGAAAAGATTGCAGACATTTACAAGGAATTAGCAATAAAAAATCAAGGGAAAGAATTTATTGGTTATGAGCTATTGGAGAGTGAAGGTACAATTATTTGTCTAGCTTCAAATGAAATCCTTTATACTCATATAGAAAAAGGGTTTAAAGGTGAATTAGTAGTAGATAAGACTCCATTTTATGCTGAATCTGGTGGGCAGATAGGAGATACGGGTATCATAGAATCTGAGACAGGTACTGCAATAGTTCTTGATACAATTAAAAAAGCAGATGTTATTGTACACATAATAGAAGTTACAAGGGGGAGTTTTAAACTTGGTCAAAAGATTCAACTTAAAGTAGATCGTAAAAAACGTGAAGAAACAGCAAGACACCATAGTGCTACACATCTTCTTCATGCTGCATTAAGAAAGGTCTTAGGAGAACATGTAAAACAGTCTGGTTCACTAGTTACACCAGAACGCCTAAGATTTGACTTTAGCCATTTTAGTGCCCTAACTCAAGAAGAGATAAAAACTATAGAAGACCTAGTAAATGAACAAATATTAAAAGATATTCCTGTTATAACCCATATTCTTCCATATGATGAAGCAATTAAAAAGGGAGCTTTAGCCTTTTTTGAAGAAAAATATGGAGACCAAGTACGTGTCGTAGAGATGCCAGGCTGGAGTATAGAGCTTTGCGGTGGCACACATGTAAGCTCCACGGGCACTATAGGGCTATTTAAGATAACAGGGGAATCAAGTGTTGCCTCTGGTATAAGAAGAATAGAGGCAGTCTGTGGTCTTGCTGCATTAAATTGGGTTAGGACTCAGGAACAAACCCTATTAGCCTTGCAACATGAATTAAAATGTCCTCCAAAAGAGATTGTCAAACGAGTAAAATCTATGGAGGAAAAGATAAAAGATTTAGAAAGAGAGATAGAAAATCTTCGTATATCTAAAAGTGCTACTCAACTTGATAATATATTATCTAAAGCTATTGAACTAGATGGAATAAAAATCATCTCTTCTAAGATAAAAGCGTCTTCACCTAAAGAACTAAGAGAGCTTGGAGATAGAATCAAAGATAAACTACAAAGTAAATATGTTATCATCCTTGGTACAAAAGCAAATGGAAAGGCAATGTTGTTATCCCTTGTAAGTAAAGATCTTACTAAAAAGATAAAGGCAGGAGATGTTGTAAAAGAGACAGCTAAGATTGTTGGTGGTGGCGGCGGTGGCCGACCAGATATGGCACAAGCAGGTGGTCCAAATCCAGAAAAACTTAACGAAGCTCTATCTTATGCAATATCTTTTATAAAAGAACAAATTAAAAGTTA
>CAZODM010000096.1:0-6059 GCA_964578585.1 uncultured Desulfobacterales bacterium
GCTTCAGCATAGCTAATGATACCATTTGCTATACCTTGAGCAACTAAATCTAAATATCTGTTACTCTCTAATCTTCTTTCTTCTACTCTATTGCTTATAAAAGAAATCTCCGTAAGTATTGCAGGCATTCTAGCACCAATCAATACAAAAAATGGTGCCTGCTTTACTCCTAAATTTTCTATACCTCTATATCTTTTTTTGAGAGCATCAACTATACCTGTCTGCACATATTGTGCCAATCTTTTAGATTCCATAATCTTACTATTTCTCATAAGGTCTTTTAATATACTTTGTAAATCACTAATTCTCTTTGTAGAAGTAGCATTTTCTCTTGCTGCAACTCTCATAGCATCTTTATCTAAAGCAAAATTTAAGAAAAAGGTTTCAACTCCTCTTGCATGAGGATTAGGAGAAGAATTAGCATGAATAGAAACAAAAAGATCAGCTTTATCAGCATTTGCAATAGCTGTTCTTTCCTCTAAAGGTAAAAATACATCCCTAGACCTAGTTAATATTACCTGACATCCCAATCTTTTTCTAAGAATTTGTGCAACTTTTTTAGCAACTTTTAATACAACCGTTTTCTCTTCCAGTCCATCTGGTCCGATTGCTCCAGGGTCTTTGCCACCATGGCCTGCATCTATAACTATTCTCCTTACACAAAGTCCAAGCTGTTGAGCTAAAGATAGTCTTTTGCCTTTTTCTAAGTTTTTTAAATGTTCAGGGATTGAACCTCTAGGACATGAAGTAGAAGAAGCGTAGTGTTCTCCAAACACATCTACAACAATTCGAAAAGGATTATCTAAATAAAAAACTCTCGTACCTCTAAATTGTCCTAAATCAAAAACAACTCTAACAGTTTTATGATTATATTGGGCAGTTCTAACAGAACGTAGGAGACCATTTCTAATCTTTATTAGTTCAGGAGAGCGTTTAGATAATATAGCAGGTGTAAGATCTAAATAAATCCGTTTTGGTAAATGAAGACGTGGATTAGCCTTTAAAAAACCTTGATGATAAGAAACTGGACCACTTGTATCAACAACTACTCTAGTATAATCAGAAGTTGACCAATGTCTTATCGCAATAATTTTAACTGGAGGAGCATTAGGAGAGACCTTGGGCCCTGTCTTTGCTCTATAAAAAGGTGGAGCTATTTCTTTGTTGAATCTTTTGTAGCTTTTTTTAATTATTTTAGTTTTTTTATTGTGTATTTTATATCTATACCTAACACGATAGTTAAGTTCTCTTAACTTTTTCCTAGCATAACTAGCATAAATACTTTTTGGATATAGTCTAATTAAAGCTCTTAAATTTATCTTTGCAGCTTTAATTTCTCCTAATTTTATCTCACAAATTGAGATATTATATAATGCATTATCGACTAATTTAGAGCGTGGATATCTTAATATCAACTTTTTATATAAATACTTAGCTGCCTTAAGATCAGATACTTTATGTGAATATCCATATAGTTCCTGATATAATTGGGCTGCTTTAAATAAAGCCTTTGGAGCAAAAGAAGATCTGCTATAGTGAATATATACATATTGAAAACTCTTAATAGTTCTAATCCAGTTAATCCTATATTTTCTCAATCTATAGCTTTTTGATAGCCTAATATACTGACTATTTGCTCTTCTATAAGCAATTAATGCCCTATCATAATAACTTCTATAACTAGCTCTTGCTTGAACACTGGATAAGCAACCATAACAAAAAATCAATGACATTAACGAAGAAAAAGCTATAACCAAAAAACATAGTCTAATCTTTAAGTTTTTTCTATTCATAAGTTTATTTATCTTTCTCTATTAGTTGTTTTAGTTCTGCTAAAACATTTAACGCCTGTAGCGGTGTTATATTGTTAATATCTATAGTTACAAGCTTCTGTTCTATTTGTTGAGAAACCCCACTTACTATAGGAAGAACCATCTGAATAGGTCTTTTTACCTCCCTTTTTTTACTTCGCTGTCTTAAAAGCTTTGGTTCTCCCCATAAATTAAAATCTCCTTGCTCAATATTTTCTAATATTTCCTTAGCTCTATTGATAACCTCTTTTGGTATCCCTGCAAGTGCAGCAACTTGTATTCCATAACTTTTATTGGTAGCCCCTTGCTTTAACTGATGTAAAAAAATTATATTATCTTGCCATTCTTTAACAGCAACATGCAAATTTTTTACCTTAGAACTTTCATAAGAAAGTTTTGTAAGCTCATGATAATGAGTAGCAAATAAGGTTTTTATTCCACCATCCTTCTTTAATAGATATTCTGCAACAGCCCACGCAATTGAAAGTCCATCATAAGTACTAGTACCTCTGCCAATTTCATCTAATATTACAAGACTCTTTGATGTAGCATTATGTAGTATATTGGCAGTCTCACTCATCTCTACCATGAAAGTGCTTTTACCTCTAGAGAGATAATCAGTTGCTCCTACACGTGTAAAAATCCTATCTACTAGCCCTATTTTTGCTGATTCTGCTGGAACAAAACTTCCCATCTGAGCCATAAGAACGATAAGAGCTGTCTGCCTTAATATAGTAGATTTTCCCGCCATATTAGGACCAGTGATAATTAATAACTGTTTATCTTCTCTATTTAAAAAGATGTCATTAGGTACAAATTTTCCAAATCCCAAACTTTTTTCTACAACAGGATGCCTGCCTGCAATAATCTCTATCTCATCAAAGTCACCTATCTTAGGTCTAACATATTTATTCTTATCAGCGACTTCACAAAGACAAAGTAGACAATCCAATATGGCAAGAATATTTGCTGTTTTCTGAATCCTTTTAGCCTGATTAGCGATGTCTTTTTTTATTTGATTAAAAAGCTTTTGTTCTAAGGCAATAGATTTCTCTGATGCAGATAATATCTTAGCTTCTAATTCCTTTAGCTCAGGGGTTATATATCTTTCAGACGATACAAGAGTTTGTTTTCTAATATAATAATCTGGTACTAGTTTTGATTGGGCTTTACTTACTTCGATATAATAACCAAAGACCTTATTAAAACCTATCTTAAGAGTAGATATACCAGTCTTTTCTTTTTCAGTTGCCTCTATTTTAGCTAAATAAGACCTTGCATTATGTTGTATATCTAAAAGTTCATCTAATTCCTTACAAAATCCTCTTTTTATTACACCACCATCTTTAATATGTAATGATGGCTCCTCTTTTATCGCTCTAGAGATTAATTCTACTATATCTTTTAATTCATCTAATTGTGAAATTAGCTCATCTAATAATATAGGAGGAGCTGTTATGTTAGATAAGCAAACCTTTATCTTAGGGATATTTTCTAATGAACTCTTTATACCTAACAGATCTCTAGGAGTAGCAGTAAAAAGACATACTCTGGAAATAAGCCTTTCAAGATCATAAACTTTAGATAAAAATTTTTTTAATTTTTTTCTAATAGAAAAATTCTCTAAAAAGGTAGAAATTACTGCAAGTCTCTTTTCTATCTCCTTTATATCTTTAAGAGGATATAATATCCATTTCTTTAAAAGCCTTCCCCCCATTGCAGTAGTAGTTTGATCTAATACTTCAAGTAGAGTTGCTCTTTTACTATGATCTAAAGAATTTGCAATTAATTCAAGATTTCTCTTAGTAGGTTCATCCAAAATCAAATAATTTGATAAATTATATACATTGATTCCACTTATAGGTATGGATAGAGTCTTTTGTGTCTTAAGAACATAATCTAAAAGAGCACTTGAAGCTATTATTGAAAGGGGTTTATCTTCTATACCAAAACCTTCTAAGCTTATGGTATTAAAAAAGGTTAATAGTTTGTCCTTCGCATTTTCTTTATAAAAACAATCCTTTTCATCATAGGTTATATATATATCTTCTAGAGCTTGGGAAATCTTTCTTATATAATCAGAGTTTTTTAATTCTAATGGTACTAAAAGTTCCTTTGGCTCTAACCTAAAAAGCTCTCCTAACAAATCTTCTTCACTTGCTAGCTCTGTAGTTTTAAACTCTCCTGTAGATAAATCAATATATGAAAGTCCCCACCTGTCTTGTGTAGCATCTTTAAAAATAGCAACCAAGAAATTATTATCTTTAGCATCTAAAGCTCCTTCTGTAGTCAAAAGACCAGGAGTTAATATTCTTATAACCTCTCTTTTTACTATACCTTTTGATGTAGCAGGATCTTCAACTTGTTCACATATAGCTACCTTGTATCCAGCTTTCACAAGCTTTGTTATATAAGGTTCTGCAGCATGAGCTGGGACACCACACATAGGAATTGGATTTTCTTTATTTTTATCTCTAGTGGTAAGAGTAATCTCTAAAATCTTTGATGCTATTAAAGCATCATCAAAAAACATTTCATAAAAATCACCAAGTCTAAAAAATAATATTGTATCTTTATATTGAGATTTAATATTAAGATACTGCTCCAACATTGGAGTTGTTGATTGGGGATCCTTAGATGACTTTTTGATATTACTTTTTAAGGAAGATACAGCCATTTGAATTATCTACTATACTCCAAAATAAAATTATTTCCAACCCTAGTTAGCTAATCAATAGATATTTAAGTAGTCAAGTCTAAAAAAATTTAATACAAAAAATATAATTTATGTTCTTTCTTTTTTTAAGAAATATAGCTTGACATTAAGATATATAGAATTATTTATATAAATAAATTTATTAAGGGGGTTTAAAATGAATCTAGAAGGTATCCAAATAAAAGATCCTGAGTTAAAAGAGATGTTTGTACATGCCTTATATTTCCATGGACATCTTTGTCCTGCAATGCCAATAGGATTAAGGGCAGGAAACTTAGCACGTAAAAAATTAGGAGTTAATAGATCCCAAGATAAAGAATTAATGCTTTTATCAGAGACAAGCTCTGGACATGCAATGGCTTGTTTTTTAGATGGAGTAATGGTAGCAACAGGATGTACATACGGAAAAGGAAACTGTAAAAAATTAAATTATGGTAAATTAGCATTTACTCTAATTGATAAAAAAAATAACAAACAAGTAAGAGTAAGCGTAAGTCCTAATTTTATTATAAATGCACTTCAAAATTCTCCATTTATTGCAGAACGTAAAAAAGGCATCCCACCACAAGATGTAGATAGAGAATTAGCTGTAGGTGCTGTAAACAAAGTCCTTTCTATCCCAGATGAAGATCTTTTTATTGTAAGTGAAGTAACAGAAAACCGATTAAAGAAAAGTAGTGGTACTTTTGAAGCACATCTTTGTAAGGGATGTAAAGAAGCTGTTTATGCTAAATGGTTAAGAATAAAAAATGGGGAGTTATATTGTATAAAATGTTCTGGTTATGAAGAATAAAACCTTTAATCTTTAGGAGAAAACTATAAATGGGCATCTATTTGAGTGTAAGCATAGTTATCCTTGCCCTTGCCTTTATATTTTCTATGTTAGGTCTTGGCGGGGCAATGTTATATATCCCTGTTTTTAAATGGTTTGGATTTAACTTTAAAAGTGTTGCTATACCTACTGGATTATTTCTTAATGGAATTACAGCTACTTCTGCTGCCATTTATTACATAAAAAACAAAATGGCAGATATTAAAGGGGCTATACCTATGGTAATAACCTCCTTTTTAGGAGCCCCTGTTGGTGCATATTTTACAAAATTTGTTCCTACATCTACACTAATAATTTTATTTGCTATAGGCATGGTTGCCGCAGGTGGAAGAATGCTTTTTTCTGCAGGACAAGCTGAACCTACTCAAATGATGCCATATAAAAAACGGGCAATAATTACAGGAATTGCAAGTTTTTTTATAGGTATGATTGCAGGGTTATTGGGAATCGGTGGAGGATTCTTATTTGTTCCTATGATGATTGCTGTAGGCTACCCTACTAAAAAAGCTGCTGCTACTTCTGCTTTTATTGTAATATTTTCATCATTTTCTGGATTTTTTGCTCATGTTGCAGAAGGACATTTTAACTTAAAGCTATTAATCTTTACATCTATCGCAGTCATTATTGGATCTCAAATAGGTGCCCGTATAATGAAACAAAAAATGAAAGCTAAATGGATAAAACAAGCATTTGGAGTACT
>CAZODM010000097.1:0-5857 GCA_964578585.1 uncultured Desulfobacterales bacterium
ACTCAATCTCAATTTGTTTCTAATGACAGTATTTCACAAAATCAGTCTTTAAATTCTTTGCTTTTAACACAAATTCAATCCGTTATTTTAGCTAATCTTCTGCAGAATCAATCTTTAACACCATTAACTCTTAATACTGCTATTGCTCTTGCATTAGCCAATATCGCACAATCTCAAAACTTATCTTTGCTTAAAATTCTACAAATTCAAAATGTAGTTCTTTCTATATTATCTCAAGATCAATTGTTATCACCTGAACAAATTACTCAAATTCAAGATATTCTTTTAACTTCTGTTCAGGAAACTCAGTCTTTATCTTCTATTGCTCTTAATACGGCTCTTATACTTGTTCTTAATAATATCCTTGAATCTCAATCCCTTAATTCTCCTGCACTTTCACAAGATCAAAACATCTTAACTCAAGCACTTAATAATCAGCAGACATTAAGTAAACTTTTGTTAACTCAGCTTCAAAATGTTCTTACCCAAGATATTCAGCAAACTCAATCTATTTCATCTCTTGCTGTAACCCTTGCTCTCTTACTCGTTCTTTCAACTATTACTCAAACTCAAACACTTTCAAGCACTCTTATATCTCAAGTTCAAAACGTAATTATTGAGCTTTTAGATCAATCTCAAAACTTACAAGATTTGACAATAACACAGCTTTTAAATATAGTATTACAAAATATAACTCAGAATCAGGAGCTTATTGATTTGCTCATATCTCAATATGAGACTGCTCCTGAACCTATTAAGACAGTAGTTGCTCAATTTACTGAGTTTATTATTAAATTCTTTACATAGGAGGCAATAAAATGGCTTTTGTTTCAGATACAGTACTTGATGGCGCTTTAACCGTTGCTCAAAACTCAGATCAAATAATTGTTTGCTCTGCTCTTCCTGCAGATTACTATGAGGCTTGTGATCCCCCTGTTTGGGCATCAGGAACTTACGCAGTCGGTGATGTAGTTAAACCTTCTACCTTTAACGGCTTAGTTGCTAAATGTACTACTGCTGGTACTACTGGCACTGTTGAGCCTACATGGCCTACTGCTGCTGGTGCTACTGTTACTGATGGCACTGCTGTTTGGACTATGGTTTCTAATTATGGACTTGCTTCTGCAACTCTTGGTACTGCTGACTTTACTATATCAACAGATACTTCTATTCCTGGTCGTAAGCTTACAATAGCCGCTAAAAATGCAATCCCTATCTATTACACTGGAGCAAGCGCTTATGTGGCTGTTGTATCTAATGCAAATAAAGCGCTTAGATTAGTCTTTAACGAAACCTCTGGACAAACTCTTTATAGCGGTAATACTGTCAATATTCCAAGTGCTTATTACGCACTTGTATATGTAAGTTAAGCTATTAGCTTAGCTACAGGCAACCTCCTGCTCCTTCAACCCTCAACGGTCATTCCTTCATGGAGTGACCGTTTTTCTATTTCAATAATATCTTTACTGGTTTATAATCATACGGACTGCCTTTTACTTCCCATATTGTTCTTGGAATATATTTATATGGGCTTTTTCTATAATAACGTCCTAACCAATGCGATACCTTTGAATTTTTACTGCGCTCCAAAAAATATCTTTGATCTTCTGTCATGTTTTGAGGTGTTATATACCAATCTAAATGAAGTGCATTAAATGGATAATAACATCTGATAGACATATCCTCTAACCTCTTCCATTCCTCTTCTGTTCTATATACTGCTAAAGTCGTATCTATCTTAGCTACTCTATAATAAATGTTGTCGTATTTATATGGCTTAGTGTTATAAAAATAAGAATGGATTGCTAATACACTATCCTTAGCAGGATAATCATCTGGAATGTTGTCTATCTTTAACTGCGCACCTACACAATTAATCCGTTCAAACTTCTTTAGAATTTTTACATATGCCTTAATTGCTAGCTCTGGATACAATAATTCTATATCAGAATCTGTTACCAGATAATAATCTCCATACTTGTACTTCTCTATATAATATCTAAGAGCTTCTAAATGATATGGCTCTTTAATCGGTGAATTGTGTATGATTTGAATCTTATAAGATTTAATCTTTTCGTAATATTCTAATAGAGGCTTATAATCTGAGGCATTATCTATGATATAAATCTTTTCTAATATTGGTTCTAAACTCTTAAGACATCGCTTAAATACTTCCAGCTTGTTGTAATTAATAATAAACCCTACCACTATATCCCTAACAGCTCTTTAACTTTTTCTATAGGCCATTTTTTCCTAAACAGCTTATAATTCTCCTTAATCTGCTCTCCTCTATTTTTTATGTGCTTAAGTGTTGTATGCTCATAATGAATTATTATATCGTCTTTTTCTCCATATATCCCAATCCTACCCTTCATTTGTCTGCATTTAAGACACAAATCTATATCCTCAAACCCATTCTTAAACTGTGGATCAAATGCCCCTAACATAAAAAACGTATTAAACTCAACAAGCATGCATGCACCTATTACAGCATGCGGCTCTTTTTTTGGATAATTTGTTCCTGTTAGACCTGTATATCTAATGCTTGGATTTGCGTTCTTATCAAACCATACCCCTACATGATGCCAGCTTTGGTCAGGATTTAAAAGCCTGCATCCTACTATATTATATTGATGCTCATCTGCGTATTTAACTATTCTTTCTAAAAAATTCGGTGCTCTTACAAAAATTATATCATCGTTTAAAAACAAAAAATACTTTGCATATCCATTAAGTGCTAATGAATTACATGCTTCTCCAAAATTGCCTCTATTGACCCCTATATTAACTGTATAACTTGCTGTCATATTGTTATAAAATAAACTATCTAAACAATCCCTTAACAAATCTTTATTGGCAATTAAAGTAGGTATTATGACATTAACCAACGGAACTCTTCTAAGTTTTGGTCTCTCACCCATATTATTTCTCCGTTTCTATCTATATGTCCACATTGACATTTTGATACTAACCCTAATGAAAAATTGTTCTTTTCTAATTCCATGCAATAATTGCCATCCATTGAAAACGGTAGTTTTTCTAAGATATTTCTCCTTATTAACGTGCATCCAAAAGCAACTAAAGAACATTCTATGTATTCATTCTTATTTAAATCATCTAATGTAACCCATCTAGTGCTCTTCTTAGGTCGTCCACAGATTGGAGTGTTTATGTATTTACTTTTCCTTAACCTGTAAACAGCACCTGCCATATCAAATGGTGCACTCCATAATTCTTTTAATACATTTCGAGGCACAATTGTATCGTCTTCTATATTCAGAATGGCATCATAATTGCCTTCAAGAGCTACTTTCCTTGCTCTGTTCATTTTAGCTGGCAGGTTAATATTTAATGGGCTTGGATTGTAATCACCATCAGGATTTTGTTTTGGCTCTACTTCATGCCATTCTGTGAAATAATAATCTACGTTAAATCCTTTTATATCTATACTGAAAATTGACTTAAGACTTAATTGCTCTTTATTGAAAAGTGCAGAATGAATTAGTACACGAACAGCCATAACTTTTTGCCCAAACTCTTATTTGCGTTTACATATGCTGTTATGTTTAATTCAAATATAGTGCCCATAGATAAGTCATTTTTCTTAAGAATAAACAATAACTGTTTTCCTGTTGCATCTGTTGTAAGACTTGCTGTATCTACAAGCAAATCTGTAACATCGTTCTTATCTAAATCTAATACTTTAATGCTTGAATTAGATGCATCTATTAATTCTCCTGCTACTAGTCCTGCTGAAAAATCTACTCCATAATATGCCTGTGTATTAGAATCTTTATTTAAGCTGTTGCTGTATAAATTAGATACATTTATTACTGGCATTTTTTAGCTCCTAATACTTCTATAAATGCATTTAAGATGTCTTCTATTGTCTTTGCCTGTTTTACTTTTTGCCTTATCTCTTCTTTTTCATCTTCTGTTATTTTAGCAATCATGCTTTTTATTTCTTTTATTGGCAAGCTATCCATTGATACCTTTTCTATTAACGGCTCTAATTTTAACGTTGTCATTTTTTGCTCCTAAAAAAAGAAGTGGCATGGAGTACTAGGATGGGTATCCTGTGGGCTTGTTCTTGATGAAGGGAGGTAAGAACATAGATATGACTCCATGCCACTAAAATTTATTGCAAATATTTCGATATCTCTTCTGCTATCCATTTAATTGGAGCTTGTACTCCTTCACCTGTTCTGGTTTTAACAAACTCTTTTAACCATTTTTTCGTACCGCTTACATATAACCTAGTCGCCTGCTGTTTTGGAAGCACCTGTCTTGCTTGCTGTTTCTCACATCCTTCTTTTATTAACTGCTCATATAAATTTGCACATGTGATACAGTGCTCTTTTACTTTCTCTATAATATCATCATCTTGATTAAAGTAAAGTTCGTTTGGTTCTATAAAATCCATGCCCTTTTTAAGATAATTCGTGTATCTTGTAGATTCTACAGTAAAAGATAATGTCCTATGTCGGGTTATCTGCAGTAATGTGCCTATATCTGTTGTTATAAAAAATAAAAGCCTTGTTCCATCACTGTTAAGAGGAGTATTTGCAAAAATTGAAGGGCTAAACATTTTCTCTCCTAAACTCTCCCACAACGTCCTTCCATTAAGAAATCTTCCTTCAAACATCACCTCATCATAATCTATAAATTTATGATTCTTAACTGGAAGCTCGTTGTATTTATCAAATACTGAAACATGCTCTAAAAAACTTGTATGCCCCTTCTTTGCTATTGCCTTTACAAACTTTAATGCATCTTCAAAACTTCTTTCTTTTTCATTCCTGTAACAAATATTTAAAATTTGTGCTAATAATTTAACTGCTTTCTCTAATGATAGATTTGTAGTGCTTTCTAAAAATCTTACTGATGGCTTTATAAATCTTACTTCCATCTTTTACTCCTTCACTAAGCCTGTACTTCCAAATCCATTTTTATTTCTTAAGGTTTTATTGAGCTTGTTAACCCTAACAAACTCTACATTATACCTTTTAACAAATACTAATTGTGCTATCTTTGTATATTTTGTGATATCTATAGGTGCATTATAGGTAATTAATTTTACCTTTATTTCTCCTCTGTAATCTGGATCTATTACTTTTGGTATTAAAAAAATACCATATTTTGCATCTAATCCAGATCTTGGCATTAACAATGCCCCATAATCTTTGTCAAACTCTACTGCAAGCTTAGTGTTAATGTTTATGCAGTAATAGTGTCCGCAGTCCTTCCAATCCCACTTCTTAACATCATACGGGCACTTAATATCATATCCCATTGCCCATTCATAGGCTCTTTCTGGAAGTAACTCATCTTCTGGAACTTTACATCCCAAAATCATCATTTACTCCTAAAAAATTTAATGTCTTAACTGCTCTGTTAATCCAACCCTTGTAAAACTTCTTTTGAACTGGGTTCTTGGCAACAACTGCTGTTATATTAGCCTCATATAAATTTATAAAAAGCTTCAAAATTGGCTTAGAATCCATTTTATAACAGCTTATAATCTCATTATACGTATGTGTTCCTAAAATGCCGTCACAACTCAATTTGAGCGCAACCTGAACATATTTTATCGCTGTTCCATATCCACACAGCCAGCCCCATTGAGCTAAAAATAACCCAATATCATATGGCAGTTTGTGAATGTTAAAATGCTTTATCTTTTGCTCATATATCTTAACTGCATCTTCGTATGTTAAACTGTGAACATCTACATCAGGATTCCATTTTTGACTTATTCCATATTTTGTAACTCCGCCTGTATCTTCAGGAATGCTTGTTTCTGTATAACCCTCTAATTCCTTCATTATGAAATTTATCACTTTGTTTAGCTCTTGAT
>CAZODM010000098.1:0-5774 GCA_964578585.1 uncultured Desulfobacterales bacterium
CTTTTAATTGAACCATTTTGGAATTGAAACATTTCAATAAAAATAGACCCTGAGCTTCTTAAAGAGCTTTTAATTGAACCATTTTGGAATTGAAACGTATGTGGAGAACCATATTGTTATAAAATTGATTCTCTTTTAATTGAACCATTTTGGAATTGAAACAAAAGATACCCAAAAGGATACCCCGGGAAATGTAATCTTTTAATTGAACCATTTTGGAATTGAAACTATAGCTGGCAGTAAGATAGTCGCCCTCTCCGGTAACTTTTAATTGAACCATTTTGGAATTGAAACCTCAACGCCGTACCAGTACATTTGATTGGATGTGTTCTTTTAATTGAACCATTTTGGAATTGAAACGCCTTTAGTGTAAAGCTCAAAGGAAAGACAGTTTGCTTTTAATTGAACCATTTTGGAATTGAAACACGGTTAAGAAAACCACATTTTCAACATGGATTTGCTTTTAATTGAACCATTTTGGAATTGAAACTGAGAAATTAGGAATTTAAAAATACAATCATGCAAGCTTTTAATTGAACCATTTTGGAATTGAAACATAAAAGAAAGCGAAGAATTTACAAGTGAGAACAATCTTTTAATTGAACCATTTTGGAATTGAAACCATCGAGTTCGACATTCCAGATGCCGGCGGTATTGCCTTTTAATTGAACCATTTTGGAATTGAAACATGGGTCTCTTTTGAATTTAACAGTATTTCTATCGACTTTTAATTGAACCATTTTGGAATTGAAACAGGCGTGGTCGAGACTGAGCTGTGTTTCATAAGCGCCTTTTAATTGAACCATTTTGGAATTGAAACCGAAAATGTGGTTCCGGAAAGGGCTTGTTTTATGTACTTTTAATTGAACCATTTTGGAATTGAAACTCACGTTTGAAATATATCCCGCATCTGAGCCGATATATCTTTTAATTGAACCATTTTGGAATTGAAACTCTTTAATATCGGACGTCGTGGACAAAATTCTTAAAACTTTTAATTGAACCATTTTGGAATTGAAACATGAGAAAACGAGATTTAATACGCCTTTGACAAGAACTTTTAATTGAACCATTTTGGAATTGAAACATTGATCTTCATCTTCTACATCGCTTAGGAATTCAACTTTTAATTGAACCATTTTGGAATTGAAACAAAATTTTAATATCCGTTACAACGAGATACTGATGGACTTTTAATTGAACCATTTTGGAATTGAAACTCGAGCAGCGTTTGGGTAACATTCTTCTGAAGGTTCCTTTTAATTGAACCATTTTGGAATTGAAACCAGCAATATAGCGGCTGTTTGCAAGGGCAGCACATTCTTTTAATTGAACCATTTTGGAATTGAAACGTAGGTAACAGCACCTCATACGCAACTCCGCTACGCCTTTTAATTGAACCATTTTGGAATTGAAACATTGGTGCAAGCGACAGCCTTGGCAGCGGTACCGGTCTTTTAATTGAACCATTTTGGAATTGAAACTGGAAAAAAGGGCTAAGCCAATATCCCGTTTTCGACCTTTTAATTGAACCATTTTGGAATTGAAACACACAACAGGCTATCGTAACAATGCCAGCGGGGCTTCTTTTAATTGAACCATTTTGGAATTGAAACACACAACTGGCTATCGTAACAATGCCAGCGGGGCTCTTTTAATTGAACCATTTTGGAATTGAAACGCGACTGTGCCGCGTTACAAGAGCAGTGTTGAAAGGCTTTTAATTGAACCATTTTGGAATTGAAACGTATAAGAATAGGTAGATGATGAGCGTTCAACAGACTTTTAATTGAACCATTTTGGAATTGAAACCCGTGAACGGCACGGATTGGAGTGCGTTTAATGGCCTTTTAATTGAACCATTTTGGAATTGAAACAGTTTCTTTGCTATTTCGTTTAAAAGGAAATGAAGGCTTTTAATTGAACCATTTTGGAATTGAAACTGAATTCCTCTACCTTTTATACAACTGTAAGTATCTGCTTTTAATTGAACCATTTTGGAATTGAAACTTAATAATTACATAGAATTTCTATTAATGGAGGATGCTTTTAATTGAACCATTTTGGAATTGAAACAGAATATCTTTGTATTCCTGCAAACCCTCACCCGACCTTTTAATTGAACCATTTTGGAATTGAAACACCAGTCTTGGGATTATAGACTCTGATATTAATATTCTTTTAATTGAACCATTTTGGAATTGAAACATGTTACCGGTTAGCTTGTTATAGACTATGGCGGATCTTTTAATTGAACCATTTTGGAATTGAAACCGAATAAGGTGTGCAAAGGCGCTGGTGGAAAATGTACTTTTAATTGAACCATTTTGGAATTGAAACTTGACGCTGTGGCAGCTTCAATGAATCAATTTGACCCTTTTAATTGAACCATTTTGGAATTGAAACAGAGTATTTTCTGCCGCTGCTATATCTGTTGTTGGCCTTTTAATTGAACCATTTTGGAATTGAAACATGAAGAGAGTATCCCAGGCATCTGTGCCATCTGTCTTTTAATTGAACCATTTTGGAATTGAAACTTCCGAAACCAACCCTGATTTCGGGCGATAAATTTTTCTTTTAATTGAACCATTTTGGAATTGAAACATATTGTAATCTTCATAAAACATTCCTTTTATTTTCCTTTTAATTGAACCATTTTGGAATTGAAACCGGGAAAACAGGATGGCTCGGATTTTTTTACGAGCTGCTTTTAATTGAACCATTTTGGAATTGAAACACATCAAAGCCGATACGGAAGATCAACTTGCACTTGCTTTTAATTGAACCATTTTGGAATTGAAACGTCATCAACCACCTTTAAACCGACCTGAGGAATCATCTTTTAATTGAACCATTTTGGAATTGAAACAAGAATACCACAGCAGAGGAGTTTTGGAGGAAATTTCTTTTAATTGAACCATTTTGGAATTGAAACGTGCATAACATGGTCCCAGCTTTGTGGTTCAATGTGTCTTTTAATTGAACCATTTTGGAATTGAAACATTCCACCTCTGTGGCTCTGGCCACATCGGACGTGGCTTTTAATTGAACCATTTTGGAATTGAAACACGACCGTTACATAAAAGTTATCATTTTCAATAAGCTTTTAATTGAACCATTTTGGAATTGAAACTTCAAAGACATTTACAAACATTTAAAACAATTTTCACCTTTTAATTGAACCATTTTGGAATTGAAACGGCATTGACAAGGCATTCCGCCTCAGAAGCGCACTTTCTTTTAATTGAACCATTTTGGAATTGAAACGTCGGAACACTCATGTCAATACTTGTTACCGTTCCGGCTTTTAATTGAACCATTTTGGAATTGAAACCTGGAACCAAAGGGGGTGTTCTATCCATATCAGCGCTTTTAATTGAACCATTTTGGAATTGAAACTTAACGTCTAATTTAGATAATGGACTCGTCGTTCCACTTTTAATTGAACCATTTTGGAATTGAAACACATCCTCTACCAAATATTCAATTTCAACACCCAGGCTTTTAATTGAACCATTTTGGAATTGAAACAGCGGATAAAATTCATTATCGACAGTGGAATGGATCTTTTAATTGAACCATTTTGGAATTGAAACAGGGCAACAAAAAAGAGATCTACAATATGATGATTTCTTTTAATTGAACCATTTTGGAATTGAAACAACGCTTTCTCACGTGGGCTCCTACAACAAAGACTACTTTTAATTGAACCATTTTGGAATTGAAACGGATAAACGCCTCAAACTTTGTCTTATTTTGTCTTACTTTTAATTGAACCATTTTGGAATTGAAACCGCCAACACCCTCGGCATCAACCTCACTTTTGGCGAACTTTTAATTGAACCATTTTGGAATTGAAACGGATAAACGCCTCAAACTTTGTCTTATTTTGTCTTACTTTTAATTGAACCATTTTGGAATTGAAACGGCTACCGGCTTGATATTCACTTTTGAAAGTAGTGCTTTTAATTGAACCATTTTGGAATTGAAACAGGCATTGCGAAAACACTGTCGCGTTCTCGTTCCAACTTTTAATTGAACCATTTTGGAATTGAAACTTGGTGTTTTTCTTCCTCCTCCGGAACGGTTTTCTCTCTTTTAATTGAACCATTTTGGAATTGAAACCGCCTCGCCAACGAAGTGGCCGGTATCGACTTTGATCTTTTAATTGAACCATTTTGGAATTGAAACTCCTGCTGAGGTATCGCGCGACCATGTGGTTATTCCTTTTAATTGAACCATTTTGGAATTGAAACTTGCTGAGCTGGAAATGCTCCAGGAGCTGTACCGCAAACTTTTAATTGAACCATTTTGGAATTGAAACAAATGATTGCACGTGAAAAAGAGACAGCAGAGAGACTTTTAATTGAACCATTTTGGAATTGAAACCGGGCATGTGGTCTGATTTATGGATTGAAACATTATCTTTTAATTGAACCATTTTGGAATTGAAACGATGGGGCACTCTTCTATTGCCATTACCGATGAATACTTTTAATTGAACCATTTTGGAATTGAAACAAAGATGTCATCACATTTAATGATGCCGCAATCGGACTTTTAATTGAACCATTTTGGAATTGAAACAGAGAATCTTCGTAATTTTCAATAAAGGAATCGGTTCTTTTAATTGAACCATTTTGGAATTGAAACTGATAAAACTGGCCGGAGGTGCGGAATCTAATGCTCTTTTAATTGAACCATTTTGGAATTGAAACGATTAACTACAATAAATTCATAAGGATCGTAATCTGCCCTTTTAATTGAACCATTTTGGAATTGAAACTAACTAATAACTGGATAAACATAATTTCTTCGTGTCTTTTAATTGAACCATTTTGGAATTGAAACTCCATCAACGCTTTTGCTATCATATTTGAACCTTTTCTTTTAATTGAACCATTTTGGAATTGAAACCACCTACCATTTCTCGGCTCGGCGATGAACATGTCCCTTTTAATTGAACCATTTTGGAATTGAAACTAATAATCAGGTCTGAAAATAAGCCAGATAATATCTGCTTTTAATTGAACCATTTTGGAATTGAAACATATATTTCAAAAGATGCCAGGCTTCAATAGGTTTCCTTTTAATTGAACCATTTTGGAATTGAAACAAGTATTTGTTAAATGAGCTGGCCATTCGCGACATACTTTTAATTGAACCATTTTGGAATTGAAACGGCATTGACAAGGCATTCCGCCTCAGAAGCGCACTTTCTTTTAATTGAACCATTTTGGAATTGAAACGAATTAACCAAATTAGTGCCGTTGAAATATGGAATACTTTTAATTGAACCATTTTGGAATTGAAACGTCGGAACACTCATGTCAATACTTGTTACCGTTCCGGCTTTTAATTGAACCATTTTGGAATTGAAACCTGGAACCAAAGGGGGTGTTCTATCCATATCAGCGCTTTTAATTGAACCATTTTGGAATTGAAACTTAACGTCTAATTTAGATAATGGACTCGTCGTTCCACTTTTAATTGAACCATTTTGGAATTGAAACAAATTACACCTCATTAATTGAGTCATTCAAACCTGACTTTTAATTGAACCATTTTGGAATTGAAACTAATCTGAACTTGCGTAAACATACCCGTTATCTACCTTTTAATTGAACCATTTTGGAATTGAAACTTCGTCTGCATGCGCAGCAATGCCATCGTCTTTGTCTTTTAATTGAACCATTTTGGAATTGAAACTGTATTGCGAAATGTAGTTCCCGATTGGCAGACCTCTTTTAATTGAACCATTTTGGAATTGAAAC
>CAZODM010000099.1:0-5708 GCA_964578585.1 uncultured Desulfobacterales bacterium
TCGGGCTCATAACCCGAAGGTCGCAGGTTCAAATCCTGCCCCCGCTACCAAATTTGAATAAAAAGGGGTCTAATAAGACCTCTTTTTTTATTTTTAATATCTTTCAAAATTGACTATACGCCACTTAGAGATTATAAATTCCAAAAAAATATACCCAAAAAGGAGTTAAACCATGCCAATCCATGAATTTGAATGTAAAAGCTGTGGACATAAATTTGAACTCTTAATAATGAATAAAAGTGAATTAGAAGATGTACGTTGTCCACTTTGTGAAAGTCCTGATGTAACAAAACTCATGAGTGCTGCTACTATACATATGGGAGACAAGCCTACTCCACCACCAGCAATCCCTAGAGTAAAACACCATTCTTGTCCATCAGGAACATGTTCTACTATAGATATACCAGGGCATACAAAAAGATAAGATAGCGCCTTATGGATTAAGACAGGGGTTAAAATATCCAAATCTTAAAAAAGGATGTCTCTTTTTTAGGATCTTAACCATATTTTTTATACCTACATGTTGCCCTGAAGGGGTAAATTGTATGCCAGATAAATACATATCTGGATCTATATTGTGATTTCTAAGCTGAATAAGATCTATTTGATAGTCTTCTATAATATTTGAAAGTTCATCAATCTCATCTAATTCATCACTAAGTCCGGGTGTAATAAATAGATTTATTGATACAAAGCGAGAGTATTTTTTCATCATAGTTGCACTTTCAAGCACATCACTAAACTTATATCCCTTAGGCCTATAATAGGCTGTATAATAGTGTTCTCTACATGAATTAAGACTAATCCGTATTGAATCAAGCCCAGCAAATGCAAGCCTTTCTACCTTATTAGGTAAGCTGGCATTGGTATTTAGGTTTATAGTCCCTTTTGAGGTAAGTGTTCTTATATCTTTTATAGCCTTTTCAATAGTATCTGCCTGAAGAAGAGGCTCTCCCTCACAGCCCTGTCCAAAACTAACAACTGGTCTTGGAGCATGGTTAAGATGCATTGTACAAAGCTCTACAATTTCATCTACACTAGGGACAAAACTTATGCGATTTTGAGTACCTACAGATAACTCCTTGGGTTGATTGGATATACAACCTATACACCTTGCATTGCAAATAGGTGAAGTTGGTACAGGCGCTTCCCATCTCCCCAAAAAGAAATTTCTAGCTGCAGGGCATCCATAGTGCAAACTACATGTAACAAGGTGTCTTATGAGTCTATTGTTATAATACCTTTTACTTATCTCAAGCGTTCTCTTTTTTACCTTGTACATGTCAAATCTATCAGCATCTTGCCTTGGATCTGGATCACTTCTAAAGGCAGCTACCCAAAACCTACCCTGCCACCAACCGACTGCTGTATAACAAAAAAGGGGTAATGGAGGAGCATTTTCTTGTTCTTTTATAAAGGCAGCGATTGCAGTCTGGGTATGAGCTGGTGCAACAAATGCAGCTACAGCCTGAACCTTATCCTTTGAATCAAAAGGATTTTCAGAAAGTGCAATCATCTCATCATTAATAGAATCCCACCCAACAGGCAGCCTTTTAGGCAACACAAATAACTCACTTCCTTTAGGTAGGGGGATTAGATCTTTAGGCTCTATTGGATGGAATAGATGCCCTACCCTTCCTGCCATCTTAAGTTCTGGGAAATCCAGTATATTGCCTTTTGAATCAGCAAAAACCATATTGGGGATATCTTTTGGATGTTTCATAGGGGTGATTTTACACAAAGATTAATGTATTATCATCTAGCTATTTTAAAAATTAGCCAGTGAGGACCTAAAAAGATGAAAAGATTTAGACGACATGCCATTTCTAGAATAAGGATGACTATGTCACATAACAAATTAGACGCTGTTTTAATTACCTCACCAGAAGACCGTTTTTACCTAAGTGGTTTTTATGCAGAAGATGTAGGAGTTAAAGAATCTGCTGGCTCACTACTTATTACTAAAGAAGAAAATATTTTATTAACAGATTCAAGGTATCTATTTCAAGCACAAGATGAGGCAAAAGGTTGGCAAATTTTAATATATAAAAAAGGACTTTCTCAAGGGATAAAAGAAGCCCTTTTACACCTAAGCCATAAAAAGAAGGTTTTTATTGGGTATCAACCATCATTTCTTACATGTAAAAAGATGGAGCAAATAAAAAAGACTTTACCCAATATAGAACTTAAATATGATATAGAGCCTATTTTAGAAAGGATTAGAAGGCAAAAGACAAAAACAGAAATAGAGACAATAAAAAGGGCTATAGAGGTAGCAGAAGAGGTATTTGATCAAATCTTTCATGAATTAAAGGTAGGAATGAGTGAAAAAGAAGTTGCTTTTAAAATACTTGAAGGCCTTTATAAAAAGGCAGATGGCCCAAGTTTTCCACCAATTGTAGCTTCAGGTCCTAATGCTGCTCTCCCCCATGCTGTTCCAACTGATCGGTTAATAAAAGAAGGTGAACCTATTATTATAGACATGGGAGCAATATTAAATGGATATTGTTCTGATATGACTAGAACAGTATTTCTTGGAGAAATAAGTGATTATTGGAAAAATATTTATAAAATTGTAAAGCTTGCACAAGAAAAAGCACAAGAGGCTTTAAGGGCAGGTAAAATCTGTAAAGAAATAGATAAAATAGCAAGAACAATAATCAAAGAACATGGTTTTGGTAAAGAATTCCTGCATTCATTAGGACATGGAGTTGGTGTAGCTGTTCATGAACCGCCTTATCTCTCCCCAAGATATAGAAAAAAGCTCCTTTCTGGCATGGTTGTAACTATTGAACCCGGCATATATATCTCTCAAAAAGGTGGAGTAAGGCTTGAAAATATGGCCTTGGTATTAGAAGATACAGCCCAGATACTATCATCTAATAGGTGGTTCTATGACTGGGACTAAAAAGGCAGCAAATCTTCAAGATGAGCTTTCATTAACAGAACATTTAGCAGAGTTAAGACACAGGTTAATGCTTTGTTTTGGAGCTATTATTGTATGTGCTATACTCTGTTATGGTATCTCTCACAAACTTTTTACACTTCTTGCCCTTCCTCTTGAAGAAGTAGCCCCTGGGACAAACCTTATATTTATATCTTACCCAGTTGGTTTTTTTACATATATAAAACTTGCTATTGTGGCAGGTATCTTTGTAGCAAGCCCCTTTATTTTATATCAATTTTGGGCATTCATATCCCCCGGGCTATATGAACATGAAAAACGCCTTGCTATCCCATTTATATTCATCTCTACCTTTTTCTTTATTGGAGGGGCACTTTTCGGATATTTTTTCATCTTCCCTGCCCTATTCCATTTTTTAGTAAGCTTTAGAGGTACAGATTTAAAGCTCATGCCTGAAATAAGCCATTACTTTGGACTATCTATGAGACTCTTAATTGGCTTTGGGCTTGCCTTTGAGTTTCCAGTATTACTAATATTTTTGTCTTACTTAGGTATAATAGAGCCTAAAATGCTTAGAAAAAACAGAAAATATGCTATACTTATAATATTTATAGCAGCAGCGATACTTACACCAACACCAGATATTGTACATATGGTTATAGTAGCAATCCCTCTTATAGTATTGTATGAATTAAGTCTATTGCTTATAAGTATTTTTAGGATAAAAGGGAAGAAAAAAGACATGAACTCTACATAAATTATATACAAAATTATGTCTAAAATAGAAAAGGCTTCTCTTAAAAATAAGATCTTAATCGTAGAAGATGAAGAAACTATACTTGAACTCCTAAAAACTGGCTTATGCTATGAAGGTTTTGAAGTCTTTTGTGCAAAAAATGGTCTTGAGTGTTTAAATGTCCTATCTAATACTCCAATAGATATTATTGTCTTAGATATAATGCTTCCAGATATAGATGGCTTTGAACTTCTTAAAAAGATAAGAAAAGCAGGTCTAGATATCCCCATACTTATGTTGACTGCCAAAAAAGATATTGAAGATCGAGTTAAAGGGCTTAACTTAGGTGCTGATGATTATGTAACAAAACCATTTAGTTTTAAAGAACTTCTTGCAAGAATAAATGCACTTTTAAGAAGAGCCTCAAAAGATAAAAAAAGACTTGATGTATTAAAAGCTAAAGATATTGAATTAAATCCTTATACAAGAGAGGTCTTTAAGGCAGGAAAAAGGATAAGACTTACCCCTAAGGAATTTTCTCTTCTTGAGTTGTTCATGAGAAATCCTAAGCGTGTATTTACAAGAGAAAATCTTTTAAATCGAATATGGGGATATAACTATGTAGGTGATACAAACATAGTAGATGTACATGTAAGTCATTTGAGAAACAAACTTGGGGACAGACCCCCTAAGCTTATAAGAACTCATTATTCTATAGGTTATGCCTTTTACCCTAATGGGGAAAATAGTGTGGAATAAACTCTCTCTTAAGATAAAGTTAACCCTGTTATATGTAAGTCTTTTGGCAATACTTCTTGGAATACTTGGCACAGGATTCTACTTAGATGATAAAAACTTCCTTATATCTAGTTTAGAAAAGCGTGTAAGGGCGCAGGCAAAACCTGTTATTGCCCACTGGTTATACTATGAGGCATTTCCACCTCCTTTATTAGGTAGTGATAATGCCACAAAAAAGATATCTTTAAAAACCATTGCACTATTTTTAGCAAGGGATCTAACTTCAAAGGACACTGGTGCAATTATAATAGACAAACAAGGAAAAATAATTGCAAGAGGAAAAAGCTTAAAAGAGGAGCCACAGTGTCCTTATCCCAATAAAAATTTGCTTAAAAAGGCTTTAGGAGGAGAAAATGAGATAACCTATACCACTTATTTTAAAGGTACACACATGCTAGTGTGTTTTATTCCAATAAGAGAAAAACCAAAAAGCCCTCATATATATGGAGTTATAGAGCTTGCAACACCTTTAACTCAAATAGATAAGATATTAGAGAGAAAGGCTTTATTAATAATAACTTCTATTTTAATAGCACTTATAACAGGAGCGCTCTTAGGATTTTGTTTTACATCTTCTGTGCTAAAAGATCTTGATATCTTAGTATCTACTTGTGAGGCTATTTCATCTGGAAACTTTACCAAAAGGGTAAAACTTCATCATAAAAGGCAAGATGAAATAGGAAAGCTCTCCCAAGCATTTGATGAAATGGCTGATAAAATACAAAAGGTCTTTTTATCCCAAAAACGCTTTATTGCACGAGCTGCACATGAGTTTAGAACTCCTATTACTGCTATTTTAGGCTCTGCTGAAGTACTTTTAATGGGAAGTATAAAAGATTCTAAGTCATTAGAAAAATTGATATCTGGAATATACAAAGAGGCAAAAAGGCTGTCTATTCTATGTGAAAGATTCCTTGATATATCACGCATAGATGCCTCTAAAAATATACAAAAACAAAAAATAAACATAAAAACACTCATCAAAGAAGTTATATCAAACATGAATCATGCACTTAAAGGACAAAAAGTACAAATAGTATATGGAGAAGATATTGATCTTTGGATAGATCCAGAGCTCTTTTCTTTAGTATTATTAAATTTGATAGACAATGCCATAAAACATACAGCTAAAGGAGATATTATAGAAATAGGTTGGAAAAAACAAGATAATGAAAAGACAGTGATTTGGGTAAAGGATACAGGTGAAGGCATAGATCCTAAAGATATACCACATATTTTTGAACCATTTTACCAAGGGGAAAAAGATAG
>CAZODM010000100.1:0-5621 GCA_964578585.1 uncultured Desulfobacterales bacterium
TTACCAAGCCTCATTAAAGGATCTATTACAGCACATATTTCTCCTCTTATGTTTATTACTCCCAGCACAAATTCTTTTGTGCCAGGTACAGGATATATCTCTACATTCTTTGCTATCTCCCGTATTTGTTCAATTTCTACTCCATATAACTGTTCATTAAGCCGAAAACATAAAACTAGTTGAACATTCTCCTTTCCAATAGTCTCTACGACTTCTTCTTGCTCTTTTTCGTGAACCTTTTTACATGCCTTTAAAATTTCCTGCCTTTTTTCTTCAAAATCTGGTCTTATATCACCCATATCACTTCTCTTTCTATGATAAATTACTTTATTTACATTTTTCTATCGGAACTATTTGTAAAATAAATAATACTAACGGGTATCTTAAATAACATTTTATGTGAACCTTCTAGCAACAAGCTCAAAATCCTATTAAGATATCGGCATGAAAAAGGTCATAGAAATAAAAGGGGCCCAAGAACATAATCTCAAATCCTTTGACTTAAACATTCCTCTTTATAAATTTATTTGCATTACAGGAGTATCTGGAGCTGGTAAGAGTTCTTTGGCATTTGATACACTATATAATGAAGGACAAAGACGATATGTTGAAACCTTTTCTGCATATGTAAGACAATTTTTAGAAAGACTGCCTAGGCCTAATGTAAAGAAGATCTCATGTATCCCCCCTTCAATATCTATAGAACAGAGAAATCCAGTAAAAAGCTCTCGCTCTACTGTAGGAACCCTAACAGAGATTACACATTTTATGAAAATGCTCTTTTATAGAGCATCAAATCCCTGGTGTCCAAATTGTCAAATAGAGATTGTTAAAAGGACCCCTATAGAAGCCTCAAAAGAGATAATCACCAAATTTAAAGAAGAGCCTGCCATAATTACTTGTAGTATAAAAACAACACATGACCCTGAAATGTTAAAAAAGGGCCTAATTATAACAGGTTACTTTAGGGCATATATTGAAGGGAAGGTTTATGATATAACTGAACTAGATAAAATACCGAGTGAATTAGATATTGTTCTTGATAGACTACGCATTACACATAATAGTCTTTCACGACTTATTGAGGCAATAGAGCAGGGTTTTTCAATATCTGGTAGTGTCACTCTGCATCTAGTCAACTTAGATAAAAAAATTATATTTAATAGCCAAGATATATGCCCAATTTGTGGATTTAAATCTCCTCCTAAAAACCTAAATCTTTTTTCATTTAATAGCCCAGTTGGTGCATGTCCTGAGTGTAGAGGATTTGGAAAAATTATAGATATAGATTGGGACCTAGTCATTCCAGATAAATCAAAATCTATCTGCCAGGGTGCTATTACTATTTTAAATATGCCTTCTATGGGAGAAATAAAGCGAGACTTGCTTTCTTATGCCCAAAAAAACGGGATAGATATAAATTGTCCATGGCAAAAGCTCCCTAGATCAGTCCAAGACCATATTATATTTGGAGATAAAGATTGGTATGGATTAAAAGGCTTTTTTAACTGGCTTGAATCAAAAAGTTATAAGACACATGTAAGAGTGTTTCTGTCAAGATATAGGGCATACATTAAGTGTCCAACATGTAATGGTAAAAGATTTTCAAAAGAAAGTCTTTGTTTTAGATTAAAAGGTTTAAGCCTTCCAGAATTCTACAATCTTGAAATAAAAGAAGCCCTGAAGTTCATAAAAGACTTAGAAACTGATGTACTAGATAAGGCCAATCTTACAATTATAAACGAGATTAAAAATCGTCTTTCTTATCTTGTAGAAGTTGGTCTTGAATATCTAAGTCTTGACAGACAAAGCCGAACGCTTTCTGGCGGAGAAGTCGCACGAGTAATGCTAACAAGGGCTTTATCTTCTAAATTAGTGAATACCTTATATGTACTTGATGAACCAAGTGTAGGACTTCATCCTATTGATACAAAAAAGATAATAAGATTTTTAAAGAATCTAAGTGCTCAAAATAATACGGTCATAGTTGTAGAACATGATCCAGATATAATACTTTCTTCAGATCATGTAGTTGATCTTGGCCCTGGCGCTGGTGAGTTTGGAGGAAGACTTTTATATGAAGGACCTCCTCATAGACTCATATTTACTAATACTGCTACAGCTAAGGCACTAAAAAAATCTAAGTTATATAACCTGGATATAACAATAAAGAGTCAAAAAAGAACAACAAAAGACTTTTTAATTGTAAAAGGAGCAAAAGAAAATAATCTTAAAGATATAGATGTAAAATTCCCTCTTAAAGGACTAAGTGTTATAACCGGTGTCTCTGGTTCTGGAAAATCTACTTTACTAGAGCTTATATTATATAGAGGAATAAAAAGGCTCAAAGGTGAAACTACAGAGCCACCAGGGCAATTTAGCAGTATAACTGGATATGAAAACTTCAATAACATAATACTAATTGATCAAACACCTATAGGCAAAAGCCCAAGAGCAAACCCTGCTACATACTTAAAAATATACACACATATAAGAAAACTTTTCTCTAAAACCTTAAAGGCTAAAGAGTTAGGATTTAACGAGTCTAGTTTTTCATTTAATTCAAGTGTAGGACAATGTCCCAATTGTAAGGGATTAGGATTTGAACATGTAGAGATGCAGTTTCTATCAGATATCTATTTGCCATGTCCTATTTGCAAGGGTAAACGATTTAGAGATGAAATACTAAAAGTTAAATATAAGGGACTTAACATAGCTGATTTTTTAGACCTAACTTTTAATGAACTAAAAGACTTATTAAAAGATGAAAACAAAATAATACCATATATAAATGCAGCTATTGAAGTAGGACTTGGATACCTAAGGTTAGGTCAACCATTAAATACCTTATCCTCTGGCGAAGCACAACGGCTTAAGATAGCAAAATATCTATTTTTTCAATCTAACGAACATAATCTATTTTTATTAGATGAACCTAGCATAGGACTACATCTAAAGGATATTGAATACATTATAAAAAGCTTAAAAAAATTAATTCATTCTGGCAATACGGTTATTTTAATAGAGCATAATCAAGAAATTATATTATCTGCTGATTGGATAGTGGATCTAGGGCCTAAAGGAGGTAAAGATGGTGGATATGTTGTATATACTGGTGATATAGCTAATCTATTAAAACATAAAAAATCATTCACATCTAAAGCTATCAATGAATATTTAGATAAAACTAAATTAAAAAATAATCAGTATAATGATAAAATAATTAGTTATAAATATCCAACTAAATCAGAAGATAAACAAATAACAATTCTAGGAGCAAGACATCACAATCTCAAAAATATAAATATAAAAATACCAAGTGAGAAATTAACAGTTATAACAGGACTATCTGGATCTGGAAAATCAACTTTAGCATTTGACATTATCTTTGCGGAAGGACAACGTAGATATATAGAATGTCTACCAGCATATGTCAGGCAATTTATTAAATTATATGAAAAACCTGATATAGATACTATTTCTGGTATTTCTCCAACAGTAGCTATTAGTCAAAAACTAAGTATAGCTAGCGCAAGATCAACTGTTGGAACTTTAACTGAAGTATTACACTACTTGAGGTTACTATATGCTAGATTAGCTACACCATATTGTCCCAATTGTGGTAAAATATTAAATATAACTCATCCAGAAAAAATAATTGAATTTATACTTAAAGAATTTAAAGATAAGACTATTAAAATATTTGCTCCTAAAATAAAGCGAAGAAAAGGAATATATAAACAACTATTTTTAGCACTAAAAAAGGCTGGATACAATAAGATACGAATAGACAATAAAATATTTTCATTAGATGAAATACCTCAAATCTCAAGATATAAGGAACACAATATTGAGGTCTTAATATCTGAACTCAATCTATCAAAAACTAGCTTAAGACAATTAAAAGCTACATTAAATATTGCTCTTGAAGAGGGTGAAGGCGAAGCAATAATAAGCTCTCCAGAAAAAGAAAGATTGATAAGTCAAAAGATCTTTTGTTCAGACTGTAATATCTTTTTACCCGAACCTGATCCTCTTTTATTCTCCTTTAATACAAAAGCAGGGGCATGCCCTGCTTGTGGTGGACTTGGCATAATAGATGATCATACTTGCCCAAGCTGTAAGGGATCCCGATTAAAAAAGGAGGCATTACTTTTTAAGATTTCTGGACTAACTCTAGCAGAACTTTGTGATTTAACTGTAAAAGAGATCTTTAATTTTGTAAAAAATTTAAAATTTTCTGGAGAGAACTATAAGATAGCGGAACCGATATTAAAAGAGGCACAAGTAAAGCTCAAATTTTTATGTGATGTTGGATTGGACTATTTACCACTGTCACGTTCAGCAGATACCCTTTCTGGAGGTGAAGCCCAAAGAGTAAGGCTTGCAGCTCAGCTTGGTTCAAATTTAACAGGAGTATGTTATATCCTTGATGAACCCACAATAGGTCTTCATCCTAGAGATAATAAAAAACTCATTAATGCGCTTAAAGATCTAAAAAATAGAGGCAATACAGTGATTGTTGTTGAACACGATGAAGAATGCCTAAGATCTGCTGATTTTGTTATAGATTTAGGACCAAGGGGTGGCAACAAAGGTGGAGAGATTATGTACAGTGGTGATTTTACAGGACTAATAAACAATCCCCGATCTATAACCGCAAAAGTATTAAAAGATAAAGCTAGATACCAAATAACAGGCGGAAAAAGAAAACCAAATAGTTTTCTATCTATAAAGGGGGCGAGTGTTAGAAACCTAAAACATATTGATGTTAATATCCCTCTAGGTTGTCTAACTGTAGTTACAGGAGTATCTGGATCAGGAAAATCTAGCTTAGTTATGGAGGCATTGTATAAAAACTTAAGGTCTAAACTTTCAGATAAAAATGCAAAATTAATTGGGATAAAAGATATAAAAGGCTATGATAAACTAAAGAGGGTAAAGATTGTAGATCACCAACCAATAGGAAGAACCCCCCGCTCCTGCCCTGGTACTTACATTGGGGTAATAGATGATATAAGAAGGCTTTTTGCCAGCTTAGCTGAATCAAAAAGGTTAGGATGGGGACCTGGTAGATTCTCTTTTAATGTTGCTGGAGGAAGGTGTGATGAGTGTAAAGGACAAGGAGAGATAAAAGTAGAGATGAAGTTTTTGCCTGAAGTATATGTAAGATGTGAAAAGTGTAAGGGTAAAAGATTTAATGAAGAAACTTTAAAGATAAAATATAAAGGGAAAGATATAAGTGAAGTTTTATCTATGACAATGGAAGAAGCAAAGGAATTTTTTTCTTCTATACCTAAGATATATAATGCCTTAGCTATATTGTGTGATTTGGGCTTAGATTATCTGCGTCTTGGGCAACCCAGTCCTACGCTCTCTGGTGGAGAGGCTCAACGGATAAAACTTGCATCTGAACTTGTAAAAGGCTTTAAAGGAAACAGCCTTTATATACTTGATGAACCCTCAACAGGGCTACATATAGCAGATATAAACAAATTGATGGCACTTTTACAAAGGCTTGTTGATAGAGGAGATAGTGTAGTTTTAATTGAACACAATTTAGAGGTAATAAAAGAAGCTGATTGGATAATAGACTTAGGGCCCGAAGGTGGAACTCATGG
>CAZODM010000101.1:0-5606 GCA_964578585.1 uncultured Desulfobacterales bacterium
ATATAAATCTTTTCTTTTTTACGCTAATCTTTATTTTAAAAATAAAAAATTAAATCAAAAACATACGAGGGATAACTATGTCTAACAAGACAAAAAAAACTCAAAAAGTTCCAGAAGAAATCCTAAAAAGGATAGAAGAACTTCGAAAAGAAATAAATTATCACAACTATAGGTATTATGTGCTAGATGCCCCTGTAATCTCAGATGAAGAATATGATGCCTTAATGAGAGAACTAAAAAGGCTAGAAGAACAATATCCCGAAACAATTACTCCAGACTCTCCAACCCAAAGAGTTGGTGCTCCTCCTGCTGAAGGATTTCTTCCTGTTGAACATTCTATACCAATGTTAAGCCTTGATGATGCCTTTAGTGAACAAGAAGTCAGAGACTTTGATGAGCGAATCAAAAGGCAGCTTAATATAACTGGAGAAATAGAATACACTGTGGAACCTAAAATGGATGGATTAGCAGTCGAATTGGTCTATGAAAATGGTATCTTTACAAAAGGCTCTACAAGAGGCGATGGCTATGTCGGTGAAGATGTTACCCCAAATCTAAGAACCATTAAATCTATTCCTCTAAGATTAGTTGAGCAACAACTACCTATTCCTGAACTTCTTGAGGCGCGTGGTGAAGTTTTTATGAACAAAAAGGGATTTGAAGAATTAAATAAAGAAAGAGAAGAAAAAGGGGAACCTCTTTTTGCAAATCCTAGAAATGCAGCCGCTGGCTCCTTAAGACAGCTAGATCCAGCCATAACCGCATCAAGACCTCTAGATATATTCTTTTATGGCATTGGCTTAGTAAAAGGAGTTGAGTTTAAAACTCAGTGGGAGATATTAAATTGTTTAAAAAAATGGGGACTAAAGATCAACAAACTAATAAAAAAAGTAAAGGGCATAGAAGCAGCAATAAAGTATCATCATGAAATAGCAAACATAAGAGAAAAACTTGATTATCAAATAGATGGGATAGTCATAAAAGTAAATGAGCTAAAACTGCAAAAATTGTTAGGACAAAAGGCACGTAGTCCTAGATGGGCTATTGCCTATAAATTTGCTGCTGAACAAGCAGTTACAAAAATTGTAGATATTCTTTTAAGTGTTGGGCGAACTGGTGCTGTTACTCCTGTAGCTGTGATGGAACCTGTTCGAGTTGGTGGAGTAATTGTAAGAAGAGCAACACTTCACAATGAAGATGAAATAAGGAGAAAAGATATAAGAATTGGAGATTGGGTCATTATACAAAGGGCAGGGGATGTAATTCCTGAAGTTGTTAAAGTCTTAAAGGAAAGACGAAATGGAAGTGAAAAAGAATTTAAGATGCCAGATACCTGCCCTGTTTGTGGATCAAAACTTACTAAAAAGCCAGGAGAAGCTGTATGGCGTTGCCCAAATCCAAACTGCTTTCCTAGACTTGTGCGCTCTATTATACATTTTGCAAGCAAAGGAGCTATGAATATAGAAGGGCTTGGTAATAAAGTAGCTGAGCAACTTGTTACAGCAGGACTTGTTAGAAAAGTCTCTGATATATATAAACTCCAGTTAAGTGATCTTAGTTCTTTAGAAAGATTTGCAGAAAAATCTGCTCAAAACTTGTTAGAGGAAATAGAAAAAAGTAAATCTAGACCTCTTGCAAAACTAATCTATGCCCTTGGCATAAGGCATGTTGGCGAAGTTACAGCTCAACTTCTTGCTAAACATTTTGGTTCTCTAGATGCTCTTTCGAAGGCAAGCGAACAAGATCTATTAAAAATAGAAGGAATAGGACCAGAAGTAGCAACATCTATCAAAAAATGGTTTTCTGATCCTAAGAACCAACAATTACTTAAAGAATTAAAAGAATTGGGCATAAAAAGTGCGCAAATCTCAGCCAAAAAGGATAAGCCAAAAGAGGCTCAACAAGGAGAGCTCTTTACTAGTCTTTCTAGTGTTAAAGACATTGCACAAAAATTACCTCTAGAAGGAAAAAGTTTTTTGTTTACTGGTACTCTAAAATCTATGACAAGACAAAAGGCAAAAGATATTGTTATGGAGCTTGGCGGTAGAGTTGCTTCTAGTGTAAGCAAAAAATTGGATTACCTGGTTGTAGGAGAAAAACCTGGATCAAAACTTGATAAAGCTAAAAAACTTGGAATAAAAATATTAAGTGAAGATGATTTCTTAAAAATGATAAGAAAGGAGGGGGAAGCATGAAACCAGAAAAACGAATTCGGGCTCTTATCTCTGGAAGAGTTCAAGGTGTCTTTTATAGGGCCTCTACAAGAGATGAAGCAAAAAGATTAGGACTTACTGGATGGGTTAGAAATTTAAGAGATGGACGAGTTGAGCTTGTTGCTGAAGGCAGCGAAGATGCTATTAAAAGACTTATTTCTTGGTGTTGGGATGGTCCTCCTTATGCTAAAGTTGATGAAGTATTAGTACAAGATGAAGAACCTACAGGAGAATTTGAAGACTTTGAAATAAGATATACTGTTTAATTATAAAAAAATAATCGGGGTTTTTATGAAGAAAAAACTAATTAGTCTTTTTATAATAACAACCATTCTGAGCCTTTGTGCTTGTGCACGTATGAATATCGACTTAACTCAGGTACAAAAACCTGTTTGTCTAAATATGGGTAATCAATTAAATGCTATTGTTATCAAACACTTTAGATATTCAACCAGTGCAGACTATGGACTTTTTGGTCTTATATGTTGGAGTCCTTTAAATGTAAAAGAAGTGGTGTCTAAAGAAATAAAAAAACACCATGGAGATGGAGTCATTAATCTCACAATTAAAGGCTATTATAATTTTGGCCAAGTAATTTTTGGGCTTATAACTGCGCCTTTTTGGTTGCATAAAACCTATATAATAGAAGGAGACGTAATTGCTCTGCCAAAAAAGAACAACCCGTCTCCTTTTTAAACTATTTTGCTTTTATGACAGGAATTTATTTACTAAATAAGAGCCTTAACTTTTTTAACTAAAGACTGTGCATCTAATCCTTGCTCTTTATAGAGCTCAACAGGTTTACCTGAAGAGCCATATTTTGTAATACCACAGGTAACAAGCTTTGTAGTAATAGAGTTTTCAACTAATACTTGTGCAACCATGGCACCTAACCCTGTTGTTACAACATGGTCCTCCACAGTAATAATTGGCCCATTTTTAGCAGCCTCTATAATAATATCTTTATCAATAGGCTTTAACGAAGCCATATTTATGACAGAGACATTAATATTTTCTTCTTTTAAAATGTTATAAGCATCTAACACCTGTGTTACTACTGATCCATAAGTTATAAAGGAAAGGCTATCTCCTTTTCTTAAAACATCAGCTTTACCAGGGATAAATTGATAATCTTTTCCAAAGAAAGGCTTACCTTCTTCATCTGTAATTATTGGTAGTTTTGACCTTCCCATACCAACAAAAAAGTTTCCTGGTTGAGTTGCAATATAACGAACAATCCTATCTGTTTGATTTGGATCTGCTGGCATAAAGACGCTAAATCCAAATAGATTATTCAATAATCCTAAGTAATCTATACACTGATGGGTTGGGCCATCTTCTCCAACATCAAGTCCTAAATGGGTAGAAACAATCTTAATACCTGTACCATTTAAATCATTAAGTCTCTGCTGATTGTATGTTTCTGAAATAGCAAAGACTCCAAATGTACTAAAGAAACAAACTAAGCCCTCTTTTGAAGCAGCCCCTGCACAAGTAGCTGCATGATGTTCTTGGATTCCACACTCAATAAAAGCTTCAGGACTTATTTTATGAAAGCCCTGCATCTTAACAGAACCCTCTAAGTCACAACTAAAACCTAATATCTTGATAGAGTCTTTGTTATTTACTTCTGCAAGACTTTTAAGTGCATTACCATAAGCAGATCTACAATCTATCTTTGTATCTACATCATAAACAATTGGTTCTGAAGAATCTATTTGAGGATGAGGCGCTATTAATTCATGGGTAGTAGAAATTATTTTATAAGAAGTTCTCTTTGACATCCATTCATCAAGTTCCTTTGGATCAAAACCAAGTATTGTTAGAGCTTCCTTTGCTTGATCTGGCTTTAGAGGACAACCATGGTACTTAGCAAGATCTTCCATAAAAGGAATTCCTTTGCCCATAACTGTTCTTAACACTAAAACAGTTGGCCTTTCTGGTATAAGAGTCTCACCTAAAATGGCTTTTCTGATTGCTTCAAAGACTTGAGAAAAATCATTACCATTTGAAACATATACAACATTCCAACCTGCGGCTTGATATTCTTCTCTTACTCTTACTGGCATTACTTCTTCTGTAACACCACCTATCTGTAGATGATTTCTATCAACAAGACATACTAAATTTGACAAATTAAACTTTGTAGCAAATCTTCTAGCCTCACATACTTGTCCTTTTTGTTGTTCTCCATCTCCCATAAGAACAAATGTTTTAGCGTCTATACCAAGTCTATTTAGAGCTAAAGCAAAACCACAGCCAGCGGAAAGTCCTTGGCCAAGATTTCCTGTATTCCATTCAACTCCTGGAACACTTTGTTCTACATGGCCTGCAAATCTAGAACCTGCTTGTCTAAATTCACACAAAAATTCTTCTTCACTTACATAACCAAATTCACAAAGCACACTATAAACAGCAGGAGATATATGCCCCATACTTACAATAACTCTATCTCTATCCTTTAATTTTGGATTTTGAGGATCATGTTTTATTGTAGAATAAAGGGTTAATAGACTATGTAAAGCAGAAAGAGAACCACCAGGATGTCCACTTCCTGCCAGAGTAGTTGCTAAGATAATTCTCTTAGCACACCTTTTCCACATCTCATTAAGGCTAGTCTTTTGTTCATCTGTTAGTGTTGATTTTTGTTTAACATCTATCTTAAGCATTTTTACTACACCTACTTCCTCTCCTTATTTTTTTGTTTTTTTAGAAGTTTCTTTGTTTAATTCTTTAATAATCATCTTAGTAATATCTACTCTAGGGCTTACATAGTATACCCCTGGCATATTCTTTTCTAAAATAATTGCATAGCCCTTTTCTCTTCCTATCTTTTGAATTAGTTTCCTTAGCTTAGCAAAGATAGGCTTCATTGCCTCTTGTTCTGCCTGTCTCATTTCCATCTGATAATTTTGCTGCTGAGCCTGTAAGTCTCTTATCATATTAGAAATCTTTTGTGCTTCTTTTTGTTTTGCTTCTTTACTTAATAACGGAGCCTTTTTCTCAAATTCTTGTCTAGCTTGTTGAACCTTTTTAGCCTGTTGGTTTAGTTTTTCTTGAAGATTTTTATATTTTGCTTTTAACTTAGATATTGTTGTCTTGCCTATATTAGACTGTTGCATAATCTGCTGCATATCTATAACAGCAATCTTTATACCTCTTGCATAAGAAAAAGACGTATATGACAAAACAAAAAACAAAGAAAAAAATAAGATCAAAAATCTTTTCGTTGACATATATAACTCTCCTTTCAATAATTATAAATCTATAAACTAATAAAGCCGTCTTGGAGTGTACACCAAGGCGGCTTTAGGTTTCAAGAGAAAGTTTTATAAAAAATTACTGACCAATTATGACAAAGTCATCTCTTCTATTTTTTGCCCATGCAGCAGG
>CAZODM010000102.1:0-5477 GCA_964578585.1 uncultured Desulfobacterales bacterium
TTGTAAGTTTTAAAGTATATATAGAGTCCTGTTTTATAAGACTAGCTACAACACTGCTTACTACACATGCAGCCATAAGAGGAGGAATAATTGTATAGTCATTTGTAAGTTCAAATATCATAATTATTGCTGTAATTGGGGCATGTGTTGCTCCTGCAACAACCGCTCCCATAGTAACAAGTGCATATGCTCCAGAAGTTGCTGTGATATTAGGAAAACTAAGGTGTATTATATGGCCTAAAAAACCTCCAGTCATTGCACCTAAAAATAGTGATGGAGCAAATACTCCACCTGAGCCTCCTGAGCCAATAGTAATAGAGGTTGCAATAAGCTTTGCAAAAATAAGTATACAAAGAAGCCATAAACTTAGGTTACCAGTAAGAGCGTTATTGATTGTTTCATATCCTACTCCAAAGACATGAGGTAGCCATATTCCAATTATTCCTACTATTAGTCCTCCAAGAGATGCCTTTGTATATTCAGGTATCTTTATCTTTTCAAAAAAGTCCTCACTAAGAGCAAGAGTATTTATAAAGGCTACAGAGATAAAACCTGCTATTACACCAATTATCAAATACAAAGGTAGCTCTAAAGGGCTTACAAGTTGGTATTTAGGCACAGTAAATGCGGGGAAATCACCCAAAAAATGCCTTGAGACAACTGTGGCAACTACAGAAGAGATGACAATTGGGCTAAATTGTGGCACCCTAAAATCGCCAAGGATTATCTCAACTGCAAAAAGTGCCCCTGCTATGGGGGCATTAAAGGTAGCTGCTATTCCTGCGGCAGCACCACAGCCTACTATAGTTCTTAGTTGTCTACTTGGTACTTTAAATAGTTGACCTATTGTTGATCCCAGTGCAGAGCCTATCTGTACAATAGGACCCTCACGCCCAACTGAACCACCAGAAGCAATACATATTGCAGATGCAAGGCTTTTTATTGCAACAACTCTTGGCCGTATAGTACCACCTTTTAAAAGTACGGCTTCCATTACTTCAGGAACACCGTGTCCCTTTGCCTCTTTAGCAAAAAAATATACAAGCGGTCCTACAAATATTCCTCCTATAGCAGGAGCCAAAAGACGCCAGTACCACGGATGGGAAAGCGCAAGAGAAAGTACCTGTTCACTATTTCCATAAAATATACGAATAAAAATCTTTATAAGTTCTCTAAAAAATACAGCACCAAAACCACCAGCTAGACCACAAAATATGGCCACAACTATCATAAAAAGATGTTCGCTTAACTTAGATTTTAAAAAATAAGAATCTACTTTATTCCCTCCCGAGTTTAATTTTTATCAGGACAAGGCCCACTTAATGCTATTAATTTAATTTTTTTTCTTAATTCTTTTATCTCTTCAAGTTCAGAAAGCCAATTTTTAAGTAGTTCTAATAATATTTTTATCTCTTCTTTTCCTTCTGGATTTAGAGCATACTCCATTCTTTGTCCTTTTCTTTTAGATTCAACAAAACCTGCTTGTTCTAATATTCTAAGGTGCCTAGATATCGTGGGCTGTGCAAGTTCTAGAGCTGCAGTTAATTCACATACACAGTATATCTTATCCCACAATAGGACTAATATCTTACATCTAGTAGGATCTGCTAAAGCTCTAAATAGTTCAACAACCTTTTTTATATCTATTTTCTCTGAAGCCACTAAGTCCTCCCTCCTCTTTTTTATTATTAATTTAAAATTTATATCCAAGTTCTAAAAATATATTTCTCCCTGGCCTAGGAAAATCCTCAGGGATGTCTACTGGTGAAGAGTCAGTATATTTTTTATTAAGTAAATTATGTATTATACACTGTATCCATACTCTATTTGAATAAAAATTATTTTTTAATATTGATAAATCAACTAGTGCATAAGAAGGATCAGGTTTTCTAGGATCGCTTGGTTTTCTGTAACGCTTACCACATATAAATATTCTAGTGTTGATATTAATATCATGCGGTAATTTTATATCCAAGATAATATTTCCCATTTGAGAAGGGGTGAACGGAAATCTACCACCAAATGTTTCATCTTTAGAATACTGATAGGAATAATTGGTCTTAATAGTTAGTATTTTCCATTTATAAGCGCAGGAACACTCTATTCCATAGGATTTGGCTCGTCCACTATTTTCTATAACAGAAGCGCCTATCTGATTTTGTCTGTTAGAAGGAACGATTAAATCTTTAAATTTTGAATAGAATAGATCAAAGTCTATAAAAATTTTTTTTGTATTATAGGATATACCTCCTTCTGTAGTTTCTATTTTTTCAGGTCTTAACTTTGGATTTCCTATTATAGCAGGATTATTTGCCATATATAATTCATTATAAGAAGGTGCTCTAAAGGCTTGACCATAGAGAAGTTTTAAAGAGATTGTTTTTGATATGGTCCAAACAAGACCTATTCTAGGGTTTGTAGTATCTCCAAATGTATCAAAATAATCATGTCTTATACCCAATATAAAAGACAATGCTTTTGTAAATTGCCAATCATCTTGTAGAAATATCCCCCAATCACTTGAATGTATTTTATCTTTACTTAGCCAATTAGAAGTATCTGATACGTCTTGGAAACCATCAGGTAGAGGAGTAGGTAATCCATTATAAGAATAGGAGAAATTTGCTTTATATTTAATATCGTATGCTCTTTTCCATATTCCACATCCTCCAAATGTGATTTTATGTCCATGCCAACTTGGAAGCTTAATTATTAAATTTAACGTAAAAGATCTAAACTTTCCTTGAGGTTCTCCCCATACACCATTTTTAAAAGCATCTAGTCCTAAAAATCCATCAGGATAACCTTTCCATAGTTCTTTAAAGTAATAATAATCAAATGCTATAGTTTGTTTTATTTTAATATTATTAGAAAATTTGTGATGCAGTGATAATACACTAAAAAAATAGAGATATTCACGTTTAGATCCTTTGGTCATAATATCTGTAAAACCTATAAATGGACCTTGCCTTTTATGTAAAAATCTTAAGTTTAAAGTGATATCTTTATATTGCCCTTGAAGTTGATAATCTTGTTGTTCTTTCCAGTCTTGAGTTTTAGCTGGAGTTATAGAATATTGAGATAATGAGGATTCTGTAGAGAGAGTGTCTTGTTTTATCCATGCAGATAACCCTTTAGATTTATAAAAACTGGCGAAAAAGGTTAACGCCCAATTTACCCCTCTTTTCCCTGTAAGTATAGAAGATTTTTTAGTATCGAATGATCCATATCCAATCTGAATAAGATTAAAATGACTAGTATGTGTATCTATGGGATTAAATATATAATTATTATTTTTAGGATAATATTTTTTTGTGATAACATTAATTACTGCTAAAAATGCATTTTCTCCATATAATGCAGAACCTGGTCCTCTTATTATTTCTATTCTAGATACATTATCAAGGGGCATGTCTGTGAATGTCCATGCTGCACTGCCAGTGTCAATAGAGTTTACAGGATGTCCATCAATCATAAGTAATATCTTTTCACCATATGTTTTTAATCCTCTAACGGTTATACTAGGATTGCCTATTTTATTTATAAAAACGGCAAAACCTGGTAGTCTAGATAAAACGTCTGTTAATTTAGTAGCTCCCATTTGTTGTATTTGTTTAGCATTTATTACCGTAACTAATGCTGGTGCATTAGTGACTGTTTTAGGAGATAGTGTTGCAGTTGTTAGTATAAGTTCCTGTTGAGTAAAAAATAATGAAAGTTCTTTTATACTTTGATTAGATATATCTTTAGTTTTTGCATCTACTGATTTAATAACTAATAATAAAGTAATATAAATTAAAAATCCAAAGATATAACTATATTTAATTATTTTAGTTGGTCTCAATATCATTTTTTTTAAGCTTATTAACTGTTTTCTTGAGAATATTATCTATAGCTTTTAGAAGTTGAGTTTGTCTATAGGGTTTCAATAAAATACCTGCAGCTCCTTTTTTTAAGAGTTCCTGGGCAAGCTTATCTGCTGCAAAGCCAGTTACTAATAGTATAGGTATATCTGGATATTCCCTCTTTATTTTAAATAGTGTTTCTTTTCCACCCATACCAGGCATCATTATATCAAGTAATATTATATGTATATCATTTTTATGTTCATTTAATATTTTTATCCCTTCTTCACCAGTAGATGCAGTAAATACTTGATAGTTATATTCAGTTAATATATCTCTAGTAAGTTCTAAAATAGCTGACTCATCATCTATAACTAAGACTCCAATTTGTTTATCAGATTTATTATTTCTATAAGTTAATGTATCAATTTTAGCCTCTTTAAGATTATTCATATTAATAGCTGGTAGATATATAGTAAATGTAGTACCAACGCCAGGTGTAGATTCAACTTGGATATATCCATCATGGTTTCTTATAATACCATAGACCATAGCTAGTCCTAGTCCCGTGCCTTTGCCTTGTTCTTTAGTAGTAAAGAATGGATCAAATATTTTTGCTCTTACTTCAGGAGACATCCCGCATCCATTATCTGTAACTTCAAGGATCACATATCTACCTGGAGGTATAACATTGCCTACAGCATGTTGATGAGATGTTAATATCTTATTTTGTGTTGATAATTTTATGATACCACCATCAGGCATAGCATCTTTAGCATTAAGACATAAGTTAAGTATACATTGATATATTTGTCCTTCGTCTGCTCTAATGTTCCATAGATTTTTTTCTATATTATGTATTAATCTAATACGTCTATCTAATGTCTCTTCAAGTAAACGAATTACTTCTCTAACAATATTATTTAAATTTATAATGGTTTCTTGATATTTACCTCTTCTAGCAAAAGCTAGTAATTGTTTAGTTAAATTTGCAGCTCTTAAAGAACTAGATTCTATTATAGATAGTGCTTTTAGAAATATTGGATCGTTAGTAATATTAACTTTTTGTTTTAGTATTGATACATAACCAAGTATCCCAGTTAATATATTATTAAAGTCATGTGCTATACCACCAGCTAGTGTACCAATAGCCTCCATTTTCTGAGCCTGAATTAGCTGTTTCTCTAAATTTTTCTGCTCAGTTATATCAATTACTACAGCTTCAGTGTCAATAAGTCTATTAGAGTCATTAAATCTACCTACTGCAGAGAATAGTGTTTCATGAATTTTATTATTTTTATCTTTAAGTTTTATAGACCAATCATGTATGGCTTTTTGTTTTTCTAGTTGACTCAACATATGTTGAATTTCTTCAGGACTAGTTGAATAAATAGATATATTCTTGCCTATTATAGCTTCTACATTGTTATATCCTAATAGTTTAAAGAAAGCAGGATTTGAATTTATAATTTTACCATTTGCATCAAAGATTACTATTCCATGTTGAACTCTATCAAACAAACTTCTGTATTGAGCTTCAGACTCTTTTAATTGTTGTTCCCAATTTTTAAGTGATTCAACCATCTTATTGAATTCTCTTGCTAATACTCCAAGTTCATCTCTACTAGATAC
>CAZODM010000103.1:0-5311 GCA_964578585.1 uncultured Desulfobacterales bacterium
TTTAGCACCCATTGCTTTTAAGATAATGTAAAATACAGCAGGTGATATTTCACCTGAGCTTATATCATTAAATCTAGCAGGAAAGGCCTTTTTAATTGCTTCCATACAGCCTTCAGAGCAGAAGTATTTATTATTATGTTTAGTCTTCTTTTTTATAACAAAGTAAATAATACTTTTCCAATCATAATTAACATTATGTTTACAGAGGTTTTTAATAAATCTCATAATAGTATCATACTGCTCATCAGAAACACAAAGAGATAAAACAACATATTTAGTAAAAGGAGTATGGGCTAACAAATTAGATTGATGCCAAGTCATTTTTAAAAGATGGTGTTTTAAATGATAAACTTCATATATCTCATGAGGATTAATATAGAGTCCAACATGAGAAAATTTAGAGCGAGTAAACCATTTAATAAGTTTAGAGCCAAAAGATCTACCTTCGAAAAAAATAAATTTAACTTCTTTCATCTTGAACCTTTTTCTCAAGCCATTTTAGTTGATCTTCTATTTTTTCAAGTTCATTTTTAATAGCCTTTTGTTTGTTAGTTTTTATCCAAATTTTAATTAAGCCGTGTCTAACAATGTGAAAAAAGTTATTTATTTCTCGACTCATTTTTCAGCCATTTTTTAAGACTGTTAAGAAGTCTAGTAGGGATTTCAATCCCAAATTTTTCAGCTTTTTCTAGGATTGAAATCATTTCAGTAATACACAAATAAAGAACAACGAATGTTCTAATATTATTAAGTGGTATATAATGAATAACTTGATGAAGAGAGCCTAAAGGTTTATCTAAAAGATTAGCAGCAATAACAAGAGAGAAATAAATAAGCATTTTAATAGCACCACGTCTAAGTGCTAATTTAGAAATACATTTGTTTTTAAGGGCATAGCCAAAGCCTAGAGCAAAATCTAAGACAATAAGGAAAAATAGAGCTTTTACATCATCAGTAATCCCACCAATTAACCAATTAGCAAGCCAAGCATACATAAGTGCTCCAAAGGCTTTATAGTGAAAACCGTCAAAAATTTGTCTTAATTGTACCTTAAAGTGTTCCAAAAAACAAATATCATAATTATGTATGCTATCATGCACATGCATGACTTACCTCACTAAATAAATTGGTTCAAAAGTAATATAAGCTATATCAGCAGTACCACCAGCAGTATTAGCTGTAGCTGTAACAACTTCTGCATATATTTCTAATAAACCATCTTGAGAAATATCAAATTTATTAAAGTTCCAAGATTCAAAATCTGTTGCTGTGTTTCCTGAGATGGAAACAATATCATTGCCTGAGTTTACATCTTTAATTGCTATTTTTATGATAGCATCAATTGTTGTATTTGTCCAAGTAGCTCTAAGTTTAAGGTCATAAATGGAATAAGGATCTACTTTAAATCTGTATTTAGAAGTCCATTTAACACCAGTAGTAGAAACATCTATAGAAGCAGGAAGATCAACAACAAAAGAAGGCTGTCTTGCTAAAATAGGATTATGAAAAGCAGTAGCTTTTAAGACATCATTTTGATTATTCCAAAAACACCCGCATACATAAATATTAGGAGCGCCGTTATAGAACCCAACTTTAGAAACAGCAACAGGAGTAGACATGGATAATATTTTATTTTGATCTAGATATACTTCAACACCAGCAGGAGTAATATTAACAGAGAATAAATGAAGTCCTTTAGTGATAGAAATAGCACTATTAGTTGTTACAGTGCCAATTTGTAAATAAATAGTATCTTGAACATCATTTAAAAACACTTCACAAGTATCAGAATAAAAGAGTCTGCCCCATTCAGAGCTTTTACTTGAATAATAGTAGAAAACATAAGAGAAACAACCATAAGAAGGTTTAAATAAATCCCATGTAATATTAGTGCTACCACCAGCACGGCTAACTTCAGCAGTAGAAAACGCAGTTGCATGATCGAGCATTTCAGCTTGTAGATGAGCAATCCAGTTACCAGTAATATGAAGAGTATAAGTAGTAGCAGGAGTTAAAGATACGGTTGTTGGAGATGCAGTAATGCTATCTACTTTTACAGTTCCTTGCATTATATCAATTGTGCAATCCCCAAAATATGAGAAAGTAACATTAACAGGAGTAGTACCAGTACCGCCAGTAGTAATATTGACATCTAAGTAATCAGCAGTACCAGCAAGCACGGCTTTTTTGCTGTTCATTATTAAGTCAAATGGCTCAATAGTAACACCAGCGGTTTTAGTCCAAGATGAGAAATCAAGAGCAGTTGGAACGAGGTTAAGAGTAGGTTCAAAAATTGGCATGCCATATAGGTTGTTGTCTATAAGCTCAATAGGAAATTGTCCGAGCCATGAAGTAGAAGTACGGTTAAAGAGGTCTAGTTTACCAACAACAGGAAGCATTCTAAGGTGAAATAATGCATCGATATCACCTATAGTAACATTTAAATCAGTATCCCAATTTAACTGACCACTATCAATCGTAAGAAATCCGTAGTTTTCAGTTGCCATTACTTATTTCTCCATACTTTATCATAGTACCAAATTGCAACGTCTGTAGGTTCAGAAGTTAGTGTTACTTCTTTAACATTTGTATATGTTGTTCCATCTATTATAAACCTAAAATTAGCCCAGTCAATGTTAGGTAATTGACCAGCGGCATAGCCGCCAGCACCTATGGATTTAATAACAGCAGTAACAACCCAGCTATCACCACGTTTATAGATTTTACCACCTATCTCAAATACCCAATGAGTACCTAAAGAGGTTTCAGCACTATCATTGCCAGCACTATAAGCAAACCCAGACAAATCAAGAGGAATATCAAATTTAGTAGGTATATATTCAGAGAAGGAATCAATTGTCATGTATATTTCAGTAGCAGAAGCAGGTTTAGAGCCGTCATAATTACGTATAATATAAGAGCCATAGACTCCTTCTTTAATTAATATTATTTCAAATCCATCAGTAATACCGTAATAGTCACCTGAAACAAACGGCTGTCTATATTGAATATTAGGAGCTAAGTCTCTTTTAGCAATTAGAGCATTTTCTGTAGCATCAACACTCTCTTCAGTACCATCAGGATAATCAACAATAAGAGCAGGAGTAGCACTATTAGGATCGGCTTGACCAGCAAAAACTAATTTACCAGCACCTATTCCAACGACCATATCAAGTAATTCAGGAAGTCTAGGAGATGGAAGCTGAGGAACATCAATAGTAGAGCTTTCATAAATCATATTATGAAACATTTGAGGCTCATGATAAGCCTTATAGTGAAATATTCCATCATTATCAATAGATTTTTCTATAATTCTATAGAAAGTATCTCTATCATTAGTAATAACTCTAATTCTATCACCAATATGAAAATCTTTATATGTAGCAAAAGAGCAGGTATTGTTTACATAAAGAGCTCTAGCGGCTAAGTATCTGCATTGCATTTGAGCAACTTGAGCATTAGGAGCAAAGACTTCAACATCAGCTACGTTATTCCATAATAAATCATCTTGGATTTTAAATTCATAGTAAGCAGAAGTAGACCGTCTGCTGTTAATATCAAAGAAATTAACAGAAACGCTTATATTAAATGGAGTAACGTCATCAAATTCTAAGCTATCAGCGATAATATTAGAAGCTGTAATATTAAAAGTACCACCGCCAATTAACCAGTTAATAATCCAGCGAGGATATAAATCAGGACTAGTGATATGGTACATTTTACCATCATAAACAATTCTTTCAAAAGGCTGAGCAATCCAGCATGCGTTTTGAGCAGAATCATATATGATATCTACAGGATAATCTTGCACATCATAAATAACACCGTCAAAATCATTTTCATCTAAGAATCTAGCCTTTAAAAGTCCAGCTTCTCTGTAAAACATTACAGGATATTGATTATTGGCTAATGCCAATAATTGTTCAAGAGTAATATCATCTTTAATCATTACGTTTACAGAGAAGCCTTTAGTTTGAAGTTTCATTCCAGCAACAAGAATAGAAGTAACATCGCAGGCTAATTGCATGCCTCGCATAGCAATAAAATCATTAAAGTAAAAATCAAGGAAGACATCACAAATAGAATTAGTAGTAGAAAAGTATTTTATCCAGTGAACATAAGGAACTCTGTAAGCATCGTGCCAATAATGAAGTCCTATTGTTAATAAAGTAGAAAGAGGTCTAGAGTCACCTTGCCAAATAGAATAACCACAAATAGGAAGAGTGCCATCATGAGCATTTTCAGCAAGAGCTTTATAATAGAGCCATTGAACATATACATTTGGAGTTAATGTACTGCCTCTAGATATGCCACCTTGAATAGCTTCAGGATCATAAAATAGATTAGGCTCAGTAGCACCACTATCAATTGAAGGGCAACCACATTCAGTAAAGAATATTTTTTTGCTGTTAGGAACCCATTTGGTTTGAGAATTAGTAGATCCGTCAGGATTGATATTATAGTGATAATTACTTAACCAGTATTTTAGGTTTTTAGAAGCATATTGAGGACTAGTAATAGGAGCAGTACCGCCTTGGTAATTTTTCCATAACTGATAATTAGTAATATAATAATCCCAATCTCTACCTTTAGTCCAACCGCTTTTATAGTCATCATATATATAACTATTATGTTCAGTAACACCCCAGTAAGCATCAATAAATACAAAATCTTGATGAGCCATTACATCATCTAAAGGTCTCCACCAATAGCCTAAATCATCTTTAAAGCCGTTAACCTCACCCCAATCAGCACTGTATCCAACTTTTACATCATACCAGCCAGCATTATTAAATATTGTCTTAACAGCATCATATATTTCTAACCATAACGGAACAGCAGTAAAGTAGAAATATCCATTAGTATCTTGATATATAGAAGTACCAGGGTAAGGAACAGCAGTAGCAGATGACACATAAGTTTTCTGTTTATTAATTGTGACCATTTCAGAACAAGTAATAAATGCATAAGGCTTAACACCATTTGCAACTAACAAATTAGCATAAAAAATACATTGGTTTTTAATCTGAGTTAAAAGACTTACAATAGGATCACCAACTCCCAAGTAGTCATTAGTAGGTAAAAGATTGCCTCTCCAAGGTTTCTCAAGTGCAGGAGGATCAACTACCTCGCAGAAACTATAAAAGATAAACTTTTTACCCAAAGAAAGAACATGTTTAATGCCTTCAATTAGACCAGCATCATCAGGAGTACCGCCAAAAATAGGAATACCATCTTTAGCAGGCATTAATCTACAAATAGGAGCATAAGTATTAGGATCATACATCTGAACGCCGCCAAGTGTAGGATT
>CAZODM010000104.1:0-5301 GCA_964578585.1 uncultured Desulfobacterales bacterium
CTGTATTTTGTGATCATAAGACAGGAGAAATATATGTCGTTAGTTCAGGCTCAAGTAAAGTAGTTATATATAGTCCCGATTATTTTCCAGAAATATCTATTGGTGCAGGTAGAGGAATAGATGCTCCAAGAGGAGTATATGTAGATAAGCTTGGAAATATTTATATCACCCAAGGACCTACCTCTAATCATCCATCAGAAATTACTGTATTAAATGCAGCTTTATTCCCTATAAAAAATATACAACTTACAGGATTTAAAGGAGCAAAAAACTTTATTCCAGTGAATCTTATTGAAGGTAAAGATGGTAATCTCTATGTAACAGGGCTTGGGTCCTATGGAGTTATAGTACTAAATAAAGATGGAAAATTCTTAAAAAGGATTGTACCTGGTAAAAATTTATATATTAAGCATTCCAGTGTCCCTCGTATTATTATAACTAGTATTGCCCAAGATAAAAAAGGGGATTTATTTATGTTAAGTGAAGCCACAAGTAAGATATATGTCTATAATGCTAGTGGTGATTTTCTATTTTCCTTTGGACAAAAAGGAGGCACATTAGGGAAAACATCTCATCCTAGAGGTATAGCAATAGACAATAGAAAACAGCTTATTTATGTTGTAGATTATATGAGACATACAGTTTTAGCATATAATTTGAGAGGGAATTTTATGTTTGAATTTGGAGGTAAAGGTTGGAGTCCAGGTTGGTTTAATTATCCAACTAGTGTAGCTGTAGATAAAAACGGTAATATAATTATAGCAGACCTTTTTAATCAAAGAGTCCAAGTACTAAAAATAGGAAAACCAAAAGATTTATTAAATTTTAAATAAAATACTTGCCATAAAAAAAAGTTGGTTTAAAGTACCGGCTCATGAGTTATTGTTTTGGACCGGTACGATCAAGAAGATTGGGATTATCTTTAGGAGTAGATGTACTTCCGCGGAAAAGTTGTAATTTAAATTGTATCTACTGTGAACTTGGTCCTACTTTAAAATACACTACAGAAATTTTAGAGTATGTACCTATAGAAGAGATATGGAAGGAACTTAAAAAAACCTTAACTTCTTCACAGAAAAAATTTGATTATCTCACTTTTACTGCCTCTGGAGAACCTACCCTATATAGTAAGCTAGGAGAATTAATAAGTAGAGCAAAAGAACTATCAGAAAAACCTGTTACTATATTAACTAATGCTACAACCGTAATGATACCTAAGGTAAGAGAATCTTTATGTAAAGCCGATATACTACTGCCTTCTTTAGATGCGGCTACTCAAGATACATTTTTAAGAATTAATAGACCCGCTCATAATATAAAAATAGAAGACATCATAAAAGGACTATCCATCTTAAGAAAAGAGTTTAAAGGACAAATTTGGTTAGAGATTTTATTAGTAAGGGATATAAATGACTCAACAAAAGAATTATTAGCACTTAAACAAGCTATTAATATAATAAAACCTGATAAAGTACAATTAAATACTGTAGCTAGACCTCCTGCTGAAGAATTTGCAAAAGCTATTAGTCAAAAAAGATTATATGAAATTGCTGAATTTTTGGGTCCTACTACAGAAGTTATTGTAAACTATTCTAAAGCACTTAAACAAGGATCTAGACAACTTATTGAAGCTGAAATACTAGAAGTTTTAAAAAGACGTCCTTCAACAGTAGAAGATTTAGCTATATGTTTAGGTATAAAAAAAGAGCTTATTGAAAAGAACATAGTTAAACTAATAAAAAAACAAATTGTTAAGTATTGTCCTCATAATAATATTCCTTTTATTTGTATAAACTAAACTCATCACAACTTGACTCCAAAATCAGAAATATTTATTGTTATTGCAATTTTTTCTCAGTTATTGTATAAAACTTTAGGCTATTTTTTTATTATGTATAAATTATACAATAAGGAGCTGACTTATGCTAAAAGTAGGGATTATAAGGTGTCATGAAACTGAAGATTACTGCCCCGGCACAGGAGACTTTAGGGTGGCTAAAAATGGCAAAGGAGCTTTTGAAGAAATCGGACCAGTAGAAATTGTTGGCTTTGTTACTTGTGGAGGATGTCCAGGTAAAAAAGCGGCTCTACGTGCACAAAAAATGTTAGAAAAAGGAGCTGAAGCAATAGTCTTTGCTTCCTGTATAACAAGAGGGAATCCTATAGGATATCCATGCCCACATTTTGAGGGGATGAAGGCTTCTGTAATAAAAAAGATTGGAAAAGATATAAAAATATTTGATTGGACCCATTAATATGCTTATAATGGAAATAGAATAATACAAAAGCCCTCTCATAGGGGACAGGTGGCCCTTCTCCTCAACTTCTCATTTCCTCGGCATTCCTACAAATTTACCTGTCCCCTATTCTCTTATAATTGACATAATTCTTTTTTATAGTTAAAAGCTGTATAATTTTTTTTCGTATAATTTTTCTAGAAATTATTATTAAAAAATTATTAAATGGAAATAAAATATAAATAAGCTAATAAAGGCAAAATATAACTATGTCACTCAAAAATAAATCTAATTCTAATGATAAAAAAAACTTAAGAACTCAAGAAAACAATTCTAAAATTATCATAAATGTAGAACCTCCAGAACAATGTAGAATTGCTCTTATTAAAAATGGAATACTTGAGGCCTTTTCTTTAGAAAATTTATTACATAGCCACGTAAGAGGAAATATATATAAAGGCAAACTTTTAAATATTGAGCCTAGTCTCCAAGCGGTATTTATTGATATTGGGCTTTCTAAAAATGCATATTTACCTTTTGATGAAATACACCCAGAATATTATGGTTATGCAGAAAACACATCTAAAATACATGAATTATTAAAACGTGGAGAAGAATTAATTGTACAAGTAGTAAAAGAAGAAACCCCATTTAAGGGTGCAGCAGTTACTACATATCTGTCCATCCCAAGTCGATATTTAGTATTAATGCCAGGAACACAGCATATTGGTATATCACGAAAAATTGAAGACGAACACGAAAGAAAAAGACTAAAAAATATATTAAAAGAAACAAAATTACCTGGTGGGGTAGGATTAATAGCTCGGACAGCCTCACAAAAGATTCCAAAAAGGGATATTCAAAAAGACTTGCGTTACTTATTAAGACTATGGAAAGAACTTAAAAAACGAGCTCGTACGCTATCTGCTCCTGCTTTAATATATCAAGATCGAGATATTGTTATTAGATTTTTAAGAGATTATTTAACTTCTGATATAAAAGAAATAATTGTAGACAATCACACTACTTACACAGAAATAAAAAATTTTTTAAGGCTACTATCTCAAAGACAACTTCCTGAAGTAAAATATCATAAAAATTCTAAACCAATATTTGATACTTATAAGTTAGAAGAACAAATAGAACAAATATTTAATCCCATTGTACACCTACCATCTGGTGGGTTTATTGTTATAGAACCAACAGAAGCACTTGTATCTATAGATGTAAATTCGGGGAAAAATATTAAAGAAAAGGACTTAGAAGATACTGCTCTTAAAACTAATATCGAAGCAACTAAAGAAATTGCGAGACAACTTAGATTAAGAGATTTAGGCGGACTTATTGTAATAGATTTTATTGATATGAAAAGTGCTTCCCATAGACGACAGATAGTAAAACAAATGAGAAGCGTGTTAAAAAAAGATAAAGCACGTACTGAAGTAGGAGCCATCTCCAAATTTGGACTACTTGAAATGGTAAGACAAAAAATTGGAAGCCCCATAGAATGGGCTAATTTTAGCCAATGCCCCATTTGTAAAGGAAGAGGGAAAATAATATCTGTTGAGGCTCAAGCACTCTCTATACTAAGAAAAGTCAGGTCAGTGGTATCCTCGACTACATCTATAATTCCTAAAAAACAACCCAACAGAAAAATACTAATTCAAACTACGCCAGATGTAGCTTACTATTTACTAAATTCAAAAAGAGATAATATATATGAACTAGAAAAACAAAATAATATTAAAATAGTTGTAGAAGGTATTGATCAAATTGATCATGACCAATACATTGTTACAGAAGTATAAATACAAAAAAATAAAAAAATAGGGTCAAAAAAATGACAAAAAAAGAAACATTAGCTATTGAAAAATATATACCTAATTATATAAAAAGTTTAATACCATATCCACCAGGTAAACCTATTGAAGAACTTGAAAGGCAATATAATGTGAAAGATCCTATCAAACTAGCCTCTAATGAAAATCCTTTAGGGCCTTCTCCTAAAGCCATAGAAGCTATAAAATTAGCAGCTAATGAACTACATCGTTATCCAGATGGTAGTGGTTTTTATTTAAAAGAAGCTCTTGCTAAAAAATATGGTATATCTCAAGAAGAAATCATTTTAGGAAATGGTTCAGATGAACTTATTGATCTCTTAATTCGACTACTTTTAGAACCAGGATCTAAATGTATAACTAGTCATCCAAGTTTTTTGGTATATAAAAAAAGAGTTCAATCGGTAGGTGGAGAAAATATTATCATCCCTTTAAAAGACTTTCATCACGATCTATATAAAATTAGCAACTCTGTTACAGAAAATACTCGGTTAATCTTTTTAGATAATCCAAATAATCCTACAGGAAGTACAATATCAAGAAAGGATTTTAATAACTTTTTAAGAGATTTACCTAAAGATTTATTGGTTGTATTAGACGAAGCTTATATGGAATTTTGTAAAGATTCTAATACTCCAAAAGGGATTGAATATCTTGGGAAAGATAGTAGGGTAGTTACCTTAAGAACTTTTTCTAAGGCATATGGATTAGCTGGATTAAGACTTGGTTATGGAATTATGCATAAAAACATAGCTTCATATATAGAACGAATTAGACAACCATTTAATGTAAACAGTCTTGCACAAAAAGCAGCTATAGCAGCTTTAAATGATAAAGAACATTTTGAAAAAACCCTATCTAATACATGGGAAGGAATTAAATTTATATCAGATAAACTTTCAAAGTTGGGATGCACAGTATATCCAACTAATACAAACTTTTTACTTGTTGATATATCTGTAGATGCCAATCTAGTATATGAGGAAATGCTCAAAAAGGGAGTAATTATAAGATCTATGGCTTCCTATGGGTTTCATAGTTTTATTAGGGTTACAGTAGGCACACCTCAAGAAAATGAACGTTTTATAACTTCCTTTAAAGAAGTTATAAAGACTCTTAATATATAAAATCATAGAATAACATACTGAAATAACAAAAATTTAAGTTTATTCTTAAATTCTAGTTGACACATGATTAAAATTTGTAGAAACTAAAAGTTAGGATAT
>CAZODM010000105.1:0-5271 GCA_964578585.1 uncultured Desulfobacterales bacterium
GCTCTTCTCCCTGTCCTTCTAAAGGATAGTCTTTTCTGAGCGGATGTGCCGGAAACTCATCCCACATAAGAAGTCTTTTAAGGTTGTGATGGCCCCTAAATTTAATCCCAAACATATCAAAGGTTTCTCTTTCTGGCCAATCAGCAGCCTTCCAAAGACCTGTTACACTATCTACAACTAGATCATCTTCTGGTACTTGTATCTTTACTGCCAAACGCTTATTAGTTTCTAAAGATAAGAGAAGATATACCACCTCAAATCTTGGTGGAGGGGGACCTTTAGGCTCCTCCTCTTTTTCTTCTTCTCCTTTTTTCTTCTTAGCCTTTGCCTTAGCTAGTTTTTCATAAAAAACACTATTATCTACCCCAAAGACATCACTTAAAAAATTAAATCCTAATTTATCTCTCAACTTTGTAAGGGCTTCTACTACCCTATCCTTGGGAACTGTTACACTCAAATCTCCCTGACACTCAAGAAAATCTAAGGCTAATTCACCCAATGTATTTTGGACATCTTCTTTGAGGCCCATACTCAGCCTCCTATACCTATTTCAGCCGCTTTTTTTCTAAGCGGATGATCTTTTTCAATCTTCTCTATTATCTTTAATAACGCATATATAAGACCTTCTGGCCTTGGAGGACACCCTGGGACATAAACATCTACAGGCACAACTAAATCAATGCCCTGCAAAGTGGAATATGTACGAAAAACTCCACCACTACAAGCACATGCCCCCATTGAAATTACCCATTTAGGCTCTGCCATCTGGTCATATATACGCCTAAAAATTGGAACCATCTTTTTTGTGATAGTCCCTGCTTGGATCAAAACATCTGCCTGACGTGGAGAAAAGCTTGGACGCTCTGCACCAAACCTTGCAAGGTCATAACCTGATGCTAGAGCTGCCATCATCTCAATACCACAACAGGCAGTTCCATAAGGAAGTGGCCATGGAGACCGCTTTCTACCCCAATTTATAAGCTGCTCAAGCTTTGTAAGCAGCCACCCTTCTCCACCATATGCCTGAAAGGCCATGATAAACGCCTCCTAGCTAAGCTAATCCCACTCAATAGCGCCTCTAGCAATGGCATATATAAGCCCTGCTATTAACACTGCAACAAAAATAAATACTTCAAAGAATGCTCCCCAACCATAATGAGCAAATTCTTTGAAGCGAGAAGCCAATGGATAGATCAAAACAGTTTCTAAATCAAATACTAGAAATAACACACCCACTACATAATACTTAACATCATATCTCTTAGTTGATGGATCAAGAAGCGGGACACCACACTCATAAGGTGTTTGTTTGTTGGGTTTTGGACGAAGAGGTCCTAATAATACAGAGATGATATACATCCCTAAGACCGCGATCAATGACATCGCCAAATATAAGGCGATACACTCAAAACCACTCATCATTTTGCTCCTAGTCTTTTAATCCTAATCATTATCATTAAAACATTTCTGAATTACTACTCAATCTGAAATCAATAACAATGAATCTATTTTAATAAGAGAATATTCCTTTATCTCACATTGTTATTGAAATTATCTTGCGGGACTCCCCCCGCCTCTCCCAAATCTAGTTTTTAAATCCCTTCCACGCGCCCTATAAAAAATAGCTTGACGATGTTAGGTTTATATCAACTATTTTTTTCTGTCAAGCCAAAAAATGAATGAAGTCTCATTAAAAAGCTAATTATTTTTAAAAATGCAGACAATGCTATAAAAATTTTTTATTTTGAAGTTATGTTCAATATCTTTTATGAATTATATTTTAAGTTGTTTTTTATAGCAATATTTTTAAAAATGTAAAGACCTTTAGCAAAAAATAAAGAAATTAAATTATGGATAATAATACCAAAATAATAACTCGGATATCAACTATTTTAAAAAATGCAAAGATCTCTTCTTTAGACCATATTATTGCTGCGGTTTCTGGTGGACCAGATTCAATATGTATGCTCCATATACTTTATAGACTAAGAAAAGAATTTAATTACAATTTAACTGTAGCCCACTTTAACCATATGCTACGTGGTAAAGAAGCAAAAAATGATGCACTTTATGTAAAACTATTCTCTGATTTCTTAGGATTAAAATTATTTTTAGGACAAGCTGATGTTCATAAGGAAAAAAAAGATAAAAAGATAACTACTCAGGAAGCGGCTAGAAGATTAAGATATAACTTTCTATTCTCTCTTAAAAAACAGTTAAGAGCTACATATATAGCAACTGCTCACAATTTAGACGATCAAGCAGAACTTGTACTTTTAAGAATTGTAAGGGGTAGTTCTGCAACAGGACTTTCTGGTATGTCTGTAATCTCTAAAGAAGATATTATTAGACCTCTAATAACAACAACCAGAAAGGAAATTATTGAATATCTAGCCAGAGAATCGATACCATACACAATGGACAGTTCAAATTTATCTACTGCATATCTCAGAAATCAAATAAGACTTGATCTTATACCTAGGCTTGAAGCTGAATTTAATCCTCGGATAAAACAAAATCTTTTTAGAATAGCAAAATATCTCAAAGAAGATGAAGAATTTATCTCGACTTTTGTTGAAAAAGTCAAAAAAAATATTAAAATAAAAAAAGAAGCTCTAGAAATAGAAATATTTAAAAATATACCATCTAGCATACGACGTAGGCTCTTTATTGAAATTTTTAAAGAGCAGGGAGTAAATGTTGCAAGATTATCTCATAAGCATATTGAATCTTTTGAAAAATTAATTTTTAGCAAAAAAAGGGAAATTGAAATTACTCTACCAGGAGATATTATAGCAGTAAAAAATGTTAACAGAGTTTATTTTAAAAGGCATCCTAGAGTCCTTAAAGACTAATGCCTTCCCTTAAAACAAAACTTGCATAAGGAAAATTAATATAGTTAGTCTAATTAGATGTTGCTAACGTGCCGTATACTAGGTTAAGTTATATAAAATTAGCAAATTAGATTTGGATTAGATATATGGATTCACCAGGGAGGACCCCGTTGAACAATAATTTTTATAAGAGTCTAAGCTTATGGCTAGTAATTGGCCTTATAGCTATATTTCTATTTAATTTATTCAATAAACCAGCAAAACCAGCAGTAACTATCCCATATTCTACCTTTTTAAACAAAGTAGAGAAAGGAGAGGTAGCAACAGTTACTATCAAACAAGACAAAATAAATGGGAGTTATGTAAATAATAAAAAATTCCATACTGTAATCCCTCAAAATGATCCTACCTTAATCCCACTTCTTAAGAAAAAAGGGGTTGTAATCACGGTAAAACCCAAAGAGGTAACACCATGGTATATGACTCTTTTAATATCATGGTTTCCTATGCTCTTACTTATAGCTGTGTGGATATTCTTTATGAGACAGATGCAAACAGGCGGTGGACGTGCAATGTCTTTTGGTAAGAGCAGGGCTAAAATGTTAACTGATCAAAATATAAAAGTAACTTTTGATGATATTGCAGGAGTAGAAGAGGCAAAAGAAGAATTAACAGAAATTATATCTTTCTTAAAAGATCCTAAAAAGTTTACTCGTCTTGGTGGAAGAGTACCTAAGGGTGTCTTGTTAGTAGGTCCACCTGGTACAGGTAAAACTTTACTTGCAAAAGCCATAGCAGGAGAAGCTGGCGTACCGTTTTTTAGTATTAGCGGCTCTGACTTTGTAGAAATGTTTGTTGGAGTTGGTGCTTCAAGAGTAAGAGATTTATTTGTTCAGGCCAAAAAACATGCGCCATGTATTATATTTATTGATGAAATTGATGCAGTTGGTAGACACAGAGGAGCAGGTCTTGGTGGTGGACATGATGAAAGAGAACAAACCCTAAATCAATTACTTGTAGAAATGGACGGTTTTGAAACAACAGAAGGAGTGATAGTCGTAGCTGCTACAAACCGTCCAGATGTACTTGATCCTGCGCTATTGCGCCCAGGCAGATTTGACCGTCAAGTTGTAGTACCCGTACCAGACTTAAGAGGAAGAGAGGAGATATTAAAAGTCCATGCTAAAAAGATACCTCTTGCCCCAGATATTGATTTAGCTCTAATTGCAAGAGGAACTCCAGGATTTTCTGGTGCAGATCTTGAGAATTTAGTTAATGAAGCAGCACTGTTAGCTGCCAAAAAAGATAAAGAATATGTAGATATGGAGGACTTTGAACAAGCAAAAGATAAAGTCCTCATGGGGGCTGAACGTCGTAGTATGATCCTTTCAGAAGAAGAAAAACGCATCACCGCCTATCATGAAGCAGGTCACACCTTAGTTGCAAAACTCCTTCCAGGAACAGATCCTATCCACAAAGTTACTATTATCCCTAGAGGACGCGCCCTAGGGCTAACTCAGCAACTACCAGTAGATGAAAGACATACTTATCCTAAAAGCTATCTATTTAATAATTTGGCTATACTTTTAGGTGGAAGGGTGGCAGAAGAAATAGTCCTAAATGAGTGTACTACTGGTGCAGGTAATGACCTAGAGAGGGCAACAGACTTAGCTCGAAAGATGGTATGTGAATGGGGCATGAGCGATGCTCTTGGTCCTGTAACTTTTGGCAAAAGGGAAGAACATATCTTTTTAGGAAGAGAGATCGCTCAACATAAAGATTATAGTGAAGATACTGCAATTAAGATAGATCAAGAAGTAAGACGCATAGTCACTGATGCTTATGAAAGAGCCAAAAATTTGCTTTCTGAGCATATAAATTGTCTTCATGATATAGCTCAAGCACTTCTTGAAAAAGAATCCTTGGATGCTAAGGCGATAGATGAAATACTTCAAAGATGCTGCAAAAACACAGGAACAAACTTTAGCCCCCAACCCCAGGGAGCAGGAACAGTTTAAACAAAAAAGAGGTACACTTACTCCAATAAAAATAAGAAATAAAATATTTGATTGGAGTCGTACCTATATAATGGGGATATTAAATATAACCCCAGACTCATTTTCTGATGGAGGGGAATTTTTAGATAAAGACTCTGCACTCTATCAAGCGGAACTCCTTATCAAAGAAGGAGCAGATATATTAGATATCGGCGGAGAATCAAGCAGACCCTTTTCAGAACCTGTTCCTGTGGATGAAGAAATACAAAGAATTGTCCCTGTTATAAAAGCTATAAGATCTCAATTTGATATTCCAATTTCTGTTGATACAACAAAACATCAAGTGGCAAAGGCCTCTCTTGATGAAGGAGGAGATATTATAAATGATATAAGTGCCTTACGTTTTGATCCTAAAATGGTAGAAGTTGCTTCATCCTACA
>CAZODM010000106.1:0-5216 GCA_964578585.1 uncultured Desulfobacterales bacterium
TACTCTTAACTACTGAGGCAATGGTTGCAGAAAAACCAAAGAAAGAGGAAAAGGCCGCTGCTGCTCCAGGAATGGGTGGTATGCCTGATATGTACTAATACAACTATAGAACAAGATAGTATAAAAAGGGGGAGAGCTAGAGAATTGATAGTTTTCCCCCTTTTTCTTTCTTAGGTAATTTATTCTTCTTAATAAACTGATTGAGGTATGATCTTGTTAGAGATTCAAATTCTTCCTTATAGATTAATATATGAGAAGATTGAAGATTAAAAAAATTTAAAGAGCTTCAGATAGTTTAAAATTGATAATAGAAGCAGTTTTAGCCTAAATAAATTTATAACTAGGCACGGGATTAAAAAATACCAGATAAAAACAATAGGAGATATCTTTATTATATAGAGATAAAGAAAACCAACCAAGTTAGATATAATCTAATACGTCCATATTTAATATATTAAAACATAGGTTATAATGATAAAGTTTTTTAGAACATTAAAGTAATTAGAGGTTTATACAGAAATTATAATAGATAGGTAAGAAGATAATAACTTTAATTAAGGGACTCCAGAAAAATATATTAAAAATAGTCACTTAGTAATCTCTTGATTATGAGAATCAACTTAAAACTTTGTCTTAAAAAGATACATTACAGGGGTTATTAAATTTATTAAATATTTTTTACTTAGGTGTCTAAAAATAAACAACAAAAATTTTTAGCAAATGCAGATAATAAACAATGCTTTATTAAAAATATACGACTTTGTAGTTAACAATTCTAGGGCTGAAGATCTCATAGTCCTAGGTTTTATACTTTTTTTTGCTCTAGTAGCTTATTTAATTGTAAGACTTTATGTGATAAGAATTATACACTTTTGGATTAAACATTCTAAGACAAAGTGGGATGATGTATTAATTGATAAAAAGGTATTTACTCCTCTCTCATATATTATACCAGCACTGATTGTTTATTTTGGTATTGGTATTTTCCCAAGGATATCTCCTATAGCCCATAGAATTATTACAACATTTATTTTTGTTTTAATTGTATTGATGCTAGATAGATTCCTATCCGCTGTTTTAGCAATCTATGAAACATATCCTATAGCCAAAAGAAAACCAATAAAAGGGTACATACAAATAGCTAAATTAGCTCTTTATTTATTGGGATTGGTTCTAGCAATATCTATATTGATTGGTAAATCTCCTTGGATATTCTTAAGTGGTATTGGAGCACTTACTGCTGTAATTTTATTTATTTTTCGAGATACAATTCTATCTCTTGTTGCTAGTATACAAATAGTTACAAATGATCTTGTTAGATTAGGCGATTGGATAGAAATGCCTAAGTATGGTGCAGATGGTATTGTTATAGATATGGCATTACATACTGTAAAGGTACAAAATTGGGATAAAACAGTTATAAATATCCCAACTTATAAGTTGATTGAAGAATCATTTAAAAACTGGCGTGGTATGCAAGATGCTGGTGGGAGACGTATAAAACGTGCATTATTAATAGACCAAACAAGTATAAAGTTTCTAGATGATAGTGAAGTAAAAAAATTGGAAAATATAAAACTTTTAAAAGAATATCTTCAAAAGAGAAAAAGAGAAATTGAGGAATATAATAAAAGACTAGGTATAGATGCTACAAAACCCTTAGATGGAAGACGTATGACCAATCTTGGAACTTTTAGGGCATATGTAGAGTCTTATTTAAGAGCACATCCTAAGATTAAACAAGATATGACATTTCTTATAAGATATCTTGCTCCAACATCTGAGGGGCTTCCTCTAGAGATTTATGTATTTACAAATGACATTCAATGGGCCAATTATGAGTCTATACAAGCAGATATCTTTGACCATTTATTAGCAGCGGTCCCTCATTTTAATCTAAGAGTATTTCAAAAGCCTACGGGACATGATATAAAAAGCATCTCTATCTCTTACAAAAATGAAAACCGGTGAAGCTTGAGCATAAAGAGTTATCTTAGGTGTCCATCCAATTATGTAAATAAAAACAACTAAGTAAGAAGTATGAACACTTGACCAAAGTCAAGAAAACCGCCAAACTATAAAAAGTAAAGGTAATAGCTATAGCCTAACTTAGATAAGCCTTACGATCAATCCTGCACAGGTTTTCCAAATGGCAGCAAAGACCATTTAAAAGAAGTATTTTCTAGTCTTGATTGACTTGTATTTTATAAGATAATGGGGCTTGGTAGGTGAAAAGAAAGGAGATCCATATTTGAGTGGAACAAGGGGAGTTAAGGATTTTGGGTGAATGGTATGGAAGTCTAGCTGCTTTCTACAGCTAGATAGCAATACTCTTTGAGGATGGAGGAGGATGAAAATTTACTCATAGTAATGGTCCTCCCCAAAAAAACAGGCTGCTAAATCTAACTTAGCAGCCTGTTTTTTGTTTTTTAGTAACACAAACCTATTATAAGCCAAACTGTCCTGTATCTACCCACTCCATTTTAAGAAGAGACCAAAAATCTACTGCAAATCTATGTAAAACATAATCATAAGGAAGCCAGCCATATCCATGATCACCCCACCCGGTCCCCCACGAGTTTCTAATTAAAAGGGCGCCTGTAGTAGTTTTATTACATTTAGTATTTGTAATTTTAAAGTTATCATCGTAACCCACTGCAACTATTGCATGGCCCCATATTGCCCTTTCTCCTGGACATGGGAAAGGAATTCCACCCCTTACATTTGTATAATTAAAAGATGGAAATCCAAAAAAACCAAACATAGATGGTATCCCGGCTGCTAAAAATATCTTTACCCATCTTAATACTGTGGCAGGAGATATATTTCTACCTATAGGATCATAACAAAAATATCTCAATGCTTCATAGTTATCCGCTACAGCATATACAAATGCTGGAGGCTCTTTGTCAAAATCAGGCTTTTTATCTGTATAAGGCCAATATTTTTCTGGAGCTACTCCACAAAGGACTAAAGCCCCCATTGTGGTTCTCAACCATGCACCAGTGTCCCCTTTAACTCCCATTAGATCCCTAGTTGTCTTATATATAAAAAGTCTTGACGCATCTATATATTTATGAAATGCTCTCCTTTCATAGTATTCTACTACTCCAGCAGCAGCATTTGCAGTACAGGATCCCAATCTTCTTTGATTTTCTATAGGTGAACACCACCTTCTTAAATCAACCCTGGTAGGGATGCCTTGAGGCGCTGATTCATCTAAATTAATGTTTAATTTTTGTACCATTTCTAAAATTACGGGTGTTTCTGGAGTATAATCTCTTAAATCTGGTAAGGGTGGAATCCAGCCAGTGCCAACATATTCATTAACATCTTGTAAAAATACTTCTTCATATAAATGATTCATAAATACCCCCTTTTTAAAAAAACTGATAATAAGTAAATATGTTAGGATTCTATTTCTGCTATAACTAATACTTCTACCCATCCACCATATCTATCATCTATATAGCCGGAACTATCTCTTAGTAAAAAATCTACAAAGAAATTAACTGTAGGACCTACTATACTTGCCATATCAACATCTACTTCAATTTGATAAATATGATGATCTTTGTCAGTATAACCTATTCTAAAACCTTTAATTGCGGCATTAGCAGTTTTAACCTTTGAGGGGAAGGTTACAGTACCTGGCTCTCTCTGCTTTTGTCCTTTGGTAGGATCAAATTGAACCCAAGTAGATTTAAAAGCAATTGCCATAATACACCTCCTTTCTATCTTTTTTCTTTTTTTTAATTTATTTCTTAAAAACTATAGTTTTGTACTTTAATATTTAAGTTCATAAGTTATCTAAACCTAAAAGCTAATTCTATGCCTTTTTTTATAACTAATTGATATTAAAAGAATTTTTATGGTTTACTTTTATATAAAAAGTTCATTTTATGTATACTAACTAGACATAATATCTCTATAAACTGTAAACTAACTTGACAAATTTATATGTTAATCTTAAAAAATAAGTAAGATTATAAAATAAAAAAAATTTTTTCCTTATTTCTTATCTTGACTTAACCCTGTCATGAACAAAAACAAAGGAGTATTAAATGGATAAATATAAATATAAAATTATAGTACGAAGCCATATTATGTTAGAATTATTAAAACTTATAAAAAAAGTAGCACGAACTACTGCTACAGTATTAATCCAAGGAGAAACAGGAACAGGTAAAGAACTTATTGCCCGATATATATATGAAAATAGCACATTAAAAGATAGAACTTTTATAGTAGAAAACTGTGGTGCCTTACCTACTAATTTAGTTGAGAGTGAATGGTTTGGCCATAAAAAAGGGGCATTTACTGGTGCAATAAATGAACGAAAAGGTATCTTTGAGGTCGCTGATGGCGGAACCATATTTTTAGATGAGATAGGAGAAATCCCTTTACCTGTTCAAACTAAATTACTGAGGATTTTACAAGAAGGTGAGTTTAGACCTGTCGGTTCCAACAAATACAAAAAAGTTAATGTACGCATTATAGCCTCTACCAATAAAGATCTAGAAAAAGAAGTATCACAAGGTAACTTTAGAAAAGATCTTTTTTATAGATTAAATGTCTTTCAGATTACTATTCCACCTTTACGAGAAAGAAAGGAAGATATTATTCCTCTTGCACGATATTTTATTAAGAAATATTCTCAAAAGTTGAAGATACATCAACCTAAACTTGATAACCAAGTTAAAAAATTACTTGTAAATTTCGATTGGCCTGGCAATGTTCGAGAACTTAAAAATGAAATGGAAAAGGCGGTAATCCTAGCAGGATCTAACCCCTACATAACTAAAGCGGAATTATCAGAAAAAATAAAAAGCTACCCAACAACAGATAAAAAGATCTTATCACTATGTTCATCTCATTTAAAAAACATATCATTAAAAAATGCTATTGAACAATTAGAAAAGAAGATGTTAAAAGAAGTGTTACAGAAAACCCAAGGTAATAAATCAAAAGCTGCTAAATTACTTGGTATTACACGTCAGGGGCTCTTAAATAAGATTGCACGATATGGACTGGAATTTATATTTATATCCACCCTTTCTTTACAAGTAATATCTTGATAAATTAAGTAAAAAGTTCTTTTACATTTTATTAAAAGCTTATAATTTCTTTAAAAAGTTATAAAAATACAAAAAAAAACATGGAAAAAGATTTTTGTCGTATCTTAAGTATTGAAGCCTCTGCAGGTTCTGGTAAGA
>CAZODM010000107.1:0-4967 GCA_964578585.1 uncultured Desulfobacterales bacterium
TTCTTATAAATGCATTTATAAATGTAGCAACTTCTTCTATCTCATTAGTGATTGCTTTTTTATAAACTGGACACTTCTCACATGTTGGATACTTACCGCTTAATATTTGAGGGCATTTAACTACCTCTGCATAAGAGCCTGCTTCATACCAGCAATGTGATGGTTTTCCATAACAAGGACAGTCTTTTTGTCCACATTTTAATATCTCTGAACAATTAACAGCGTTTACAGGTAACTGTCTTGTAAGATCAGATTTCCCTTTTGCCATATCTTTTAAATGATCAGATAGACAAGAAAGTGGACTAATAACATAATAGTAAATGATTATACTGGTAACCAAACCTAGTAATAAAGCAACTATTACACCTATAGCAAATACCTTGTTGCCATAACTTGCTGTTTCTTGAGCATGTTCTATCTCTAATTCTCTGTTAGGATCTACTTTTTCTTTTATCATTTGTTTTAAGATGTTTTGAATATTTGATAGTTGCATAGTAAATTTATCTTTTAATATATTAAATTTTTGAATATTATTTTTTATATTGATCCATTGTGTTTGAATATCATCTATTTCTTTTTTAATCTTATCAAATGATGAGCTAATAGGAGTATCCTTTACTAAATTATACCAATTTGTTAAGCCCTTATTCACTTCTTTCATTAAATCTTCTACTTGTGTAGCATTACCCTTACCCGCCATATATGCTTCAATAGCTAATAATGTTCTATATACTGGTTGAGTAATCTCTTCGTTGGCTATCATATCTATATTAGCAGCCTTATAAAATCTTTTTATATTTCCACTTTTATATGCCCTAAGCCTCATTGGGTCGATATAGTTATCCATCTCTTTATTGAGTAGAGTAATAATATGTTCTTTAGCTAAAAACATATTCTTTTCAGATTGACTTAAAGAATGCCAACTTTTTCCTAAAAGCCCTATTGTACTTGAGAGATTATATAGAAGTTTTTCTAACTTCATACCTGTTTTATCAAGCCCATATTGATCGCCAGATAGATTGGATATAAATGTTTGAATTTTAGATTGTGCATTATCAAAAGCCTGTTGGAATGCTTGCCAATTTGCCTGAGTTGGTGCTTCCAACCATACAGCTTCCTTTCTTTCTAAGGCGATTAAAGGATCTAATATATTAGTATGTACATTTTCTTGTACATCTATCCAATAACTTAGGTGTTTTGATGCCTGACTTTGTAATCTTAGAGCATGCCAGCCAGAAAAGGCAAGGTATAAAACAATTGCTAGCATTGCCCCAAAACCTAAGTAAAGCATTGTTCTGATATTAAAGCGTAAAAACCTCTTGTTACCCGCACAGCTAGTAACCATCTTTAGCTCCTCCTTTGCGATTTTGGGGATTTGTGATTTATGACTTTAATGTATAAATCGGCAGAGAGAATCTAAACTTTACAAAAATAAATAAAAATTGTTAATTATTACAACTAGTTAACTTACGAACAAATAAAAATCGTCTTTGCCCTTTTTGTGTAATATATAGTGATATAATTTTTTCTTGCTAGCAAACTCTTTGTTTGCTTGTTACTATACAAAGAAAAAAACAGGGGGATAATATGAAAAAGATATTTTACATCTTCCTCATTTTATTCATAATAGCTTTTATAGGAGCTGTTGCAGTCTTAGGTTACTTTAGGTTAGAAGGAACTCCTCCAACAATTATTGTAGATAATCCCCCCAAGGTTTTAGGGAGAAGCTACAATCTTAGATTTAAAGTTCTAGATGATAAAAGCGGTGTACATGAAATAAAAGTTATTCTTGTCCAGGATAATAAAAAAAAGGTGATATTTGATAAAATCTTTCCTGTTACAAAATGGTGGGAAGGTACAGGGATAAAAGAAAAAAATTTTGAATTAAATATTACCCCTCTAACCTATGGATTTTCACAGGGTAGAATCAAAATTAATATTATGGCACGTGATGCTTCGTGGAGAGGAGCATTAAGTGGAAATAAAGTTACATGGACACAAACTACAACCCTAGATACTACACCACCAATCATATCAGTAAGAAGCCTTCGCCATAATATGATGCAAGGTGGAAGCGGATTGATTGTATACAGAGTAAATGAACCAGTTAGTAAGACAGGGGTTTATATCAATAATCACTTTTTCCCTGCTTGTCCTAAGCCTGGAGGTCCTAAGGGTGACTACGTAGCAATGATGGCGATCCCATATAATGTAAGTTCTCCTAAACGTATGGTAATCGTTGCTATAGACCTAGCAGGTAATAAAGCAGAAGCGGGTTTTCCTTATAATGTATATCCTCATAAACCTAGACCAGATAAAATCATATTAACAGATCATTTCCTAGAACAAAAGGTTCCCACAATAATGAGCAGGTATCCTAATATTGTCAAACCCGGCACTCTTATACAAGAATTCTTAGAAATAAATCATGCTGTAAGAAAGATAAATAATGATCAGTTTAGAAAAATATGTTCGCATGTAACAGATAAAATATATTGGCATGGAAGCTTTATAAGATTACCGCATGCAGCATTACGTGCTCATTTTGCAGATCATAGGTATTATTACTATCATCATAAGCTGGTTGATGAAGGATATCATATGGGAGTTGATCTAGCCTCTATAAGACATGCACCAGTACCTGCTGCTAATGCAGGCAAAGTCATATTTACTGGATATTTAGGAATTTATGGGAATACTATCATAATTGATCACGGACTAGGACTTTATAGTACATATTCTCATCTCGACTCATTTAAGGTATCTGTAGGTGAAATGGTAAAAAAAGGACAGATAATTGGGATAACAGATACTACAGGTCTTGCAGGGGGAGACCACTTACACTTTGGTATGCTTGTAGATGGTGTATTTGTAAATCCTATAGAATGGTGGGATCCTATATGGGTAAGAACTCATATTTTAGCCAACTTACAGGCTCAATAAAAGAGGCATAAAAGTGTTAAAGATTTGTAAGTCTATATCCATAATAACAGTAGTATTGGCAGTATTGTTCTCACTGTATGGATTTGATTTTTCAAAAATTCATATTCCCTCTAGGGAACAAATAAAAAAAGAACTTCAATCAGAAATAAATAAATTAAAATCCTTAACACCTCAGGCAAGAAGAAAAGCACTTTGGATAAAGAAAAAAATAGAGGCAATAGATGCTATAAAACAAGCAAAAATCGATGGAGCACCTAAATATGCCTCTGATTTATATCAAGAGGCAAAGGAATACTTTGAATTAGCTATCAAGTATGCTAAAAAACAACAATACTTAAAGGCCTCCTACCTTGCTAAGGAGTGTAAAAGAATTGCTCTAAGGGCATCTGACAAAGCAACTAAAAAAAGACTAATACTAAAACAAAAAATTAAACTACAACTAGATAAATTAAAAAAACAGATAGATAAACTAGTTACATCTCTTGAGACTAATAAAACGTTACAAAAGAAAAAAGCAGAATTGATTTTATATTATCAGGATCTAATACATGCGCTTAATTTAGAACAATTTAATTATATTAAACAACGCATTAAGGTGCTTAAAAAGCAAATTAATGAATTAATTTCAAATCCTCAAAAACTTAGTAATAATAAAAATAATAAGACATTAACAAAATGAGTAATGATGAATCTATTATTAGATTAGAAATAAAGACATCTAAAAATATAGCTGATCAATTTTTAATTAACTTAAACAATAAAGGATTAACTTTTAGAATGCTTTCATCTGAAGTTATTGAAAATAAAATACTTACTTGTTTAGAGTTTTATAATATTAAAAAAAACAACATAGATAGTTATTTAAAAACTATAGATACCTCCTTAGATTCTTTAAAATCAGCATCAGAAGATGAAATAGATCTACGTATTTATATTCCTAAAAATGCTAAAGATGAATCCAAAAACAACTATGTCCTTCCAGGAGGCTTTAAGCTTTGTCCTTTAAAAAAGAAAAAAAACGATAGAGATAAAAAAACTATATTCTTAGAAACAGGATGGGCTTTTGGAAGTGGTTCACATCCAAGTACAATTGCTACTATTAGTGAAATAGTTAAGTTATCGTCTTTAAATGACTTTACAAAATTTACAGCATTAGATATAGGTACAGGTTCTGGTATTTTATCTATAATTTTAGCCAAGTTAGGCATTAAGAATATAATTGCATTAGATATAGATAAAGAAGCCATTAAGCAAGCAACTACTAATATAAAAGTTAATAATTTAGTTAATAATATAAAACTAGTTCATGGTTCTATTGAAAAATTAGATATAAGTAAATATAAAAGTTTTAATTTAGTAGTTGCTAATTTAACTCCAAGTGTTTTATTACACATATTACCTTATGTAGTTGATATAATATCTAAAAATGGATACATAATTATAACATCTCCAGTTAAAGAATTGTCTATATCTTATTTTGTAAAAAAATTTAAAAAGCTATCTGAGGCTAATATAGATAATTGGTATGCATTTACATATAAAAAGTTGTAGGAGGTTGTATCAAATATGAATATATCTCTTATCCTAATTCCTGTAGATTTTACTGATTGTTCAGAAAACGCTATTTATTATGCGAAATTCTTAAAACAGATGTGGAATGCAGAATTGATACTAATACATGTAGTTGATGCCAAGATAACAGAAAAAATCGCAGCATTTGTTAAAGAGCCCTTAAGTAAAGTAAGGGATAGACTTGTAAATCAAGCAATTCAAGCTTTTAGAAAGTTTTTAAAGACCTGTGATGCACAAGAACTAGTAAAGGATACCATTGTGTCTTATGGACAACCTTTTCAAGAAATAGCAATAAAGGCAAGAGAATTAAAAGCAGATCTAATATTAATGGGTGGATATGGAAGTGGAGGAAAAGGGAAAATAGATGAAATATTCTTTGGTAGTACAGTTGAAAAAGTTGTGCGCCTGCTTCCTTGCCCTGTACTTTGTGTTCCTATGGGATGGCCCCCTGA
>CAZODM010000108.1:0-4800 GCA_964578585.1 uncultured Desulfobacterales bacterium
GTAGTACGATACTTTTTTAGGAAACATTTTTCTATTCTAGCACCATCTTCTGTAAACACCATACGATATAGATTTGTATTAACTATTATTTTTTTAGCATTTTTATCTAGATTAGTTACTAGAGATTGTTTTAAATTAGTTGAGTTTAAAGAATGTTTAATTTTATTAGCAGTAGATACTAAAGATGAATTTAAAAAAGAATGTTTGATTTTCTTGCTAGTCGTTGTTTCTTTTTTAAGATGATTTTTAGGTTGCGTAGAGCTCACAAAAAATTGAAAAGCAACTAATACTAATAGAGACAGTGCAACTGCAATTAGAGTACGTTCCTCCATTGTCTTACAACGTCCTTTCTTATTTTTTAAAGAATTTGAAGATTAAGGGACAGGATCAAAACCCCCAGGATGACCAGGGTGACATTTCACAATTCTTTTTATAGCTAATATGACACCCTTAACTGGTCCATAGCGCTTTATTGCTATAATGGCATATTGGGAACATGTTGGATAAAAACGGCATCTCCTCCCTAATATAGGAGAGATAGCTTTTTGATATATTTTGATAAAAATTATCAAAAAAAGTCCTAATAAAGAATTAAAGGAAGCCGTTAATTTTGCCAAATCATTTTTATGAGGTAGCATGATTAATAACTATTTCTCTATTTCTTATTAGATGCATTAAAATATTTTTATAAGAACTTTCTAAATCTTGCCATTTCATAGTAATAATAGGAGCCTTTAAGATCATAATAATATCATAACTGCCTAATAATTCTTTATGTTTTCTAAATAATTCTCTGGCTCTTCTTTTAGCTTTATTTCTCAAAACAGCTTTCCCTAATTTTTTACGTCCTGCACTAATACCCAATCTTGCATATCCAACGTTATTAGGTAAAAAAATTAAAGTAGCCCACCTTAAATGAATTCTTTTACCCCTTTTATATACCTTATTGAATTCTTTTGTGTTTTTTAATCTATTCTTAGAATGAAAACTTTGTTTATGACTGATTTTAGTTCCCCTAAGCGCTATGAGCCAGTATTAATGATCCTTCCCTTTCAATTTTTTGATTATACTGCTATTCTCTTACGTCCTTTAGCTCTACGTCTACTTAAAATCTTTCTCCCTGCCTTTGTACTCATTCTTTTCCTAAAACCATGTGTTCTTTTACGTTTTAAATTGCTAGGTTGAAAAGTGCGTTTCATATATTTACTCCTTATTATTTAAGGTGATTATGTTCATAATTTTTCTGCTAAAAAGCACCTTATGTATATCCTACTCAATAGATTAGTTTGATAACCATACCATTGCATTAATGTCAAGAAGTGCTTTAAAAATTTTTAAATTATTCTTCTAACTTCCAATTAAGCAGGCTTTATTTAACTTAATTAATCTTCTTAAGATATAAATTTTTTTGTTTTTTTCAAATAATATTTAAAATATTTTTCCCTTCTATTAATCAATTCTTGCCAAAGTCTTGGGGTTTTGGTAGGTTGCTTTGGTTTAGAGAATAAGTGGTGTAATTTCGATGATAGATACTATATTAATTAAAATAGATTAAAAAATTCTTTATAAAAGGGGTTTATGCCAGATGGTTTTGGGTTCAGTTTTTGGCTGGTTTTCTTCCGATTTGGCAATAGATTTAGGTACTGCTAATACTCTTGTATATGTAAAAGGACAAGGTATTGTCCTTCGAGAACCTTCAGTTGTTGCTGTAAGAAAAGATTTAAGAGCCAATAAGGTACTAGCAGTTGGTACTGAAGCAAAGCGTATGTTAGGGAAAACCCCAGGTAACATAGTTGCAATTCGTCCTATGAAAGATGGTGTTATAGCTGATTTTGAAGTCACAGAGGCTATGCTTAGATATTTTATAAGAAAGGTTCATAATCGTAGAACACTTGTTAGGCCTAGAATTATTATAAGTGTACCTTCTGGGATAACGCAGGTAGAAAAGCGTGCGGTTAGAGAGTCTGCTGAATCTGCTGGAGCAAGAGAGGTTTATTTAATAGAAGAGCCTATGGCAGCAGCTATTGGAGCAGGACTTCCTATCACTGAGCCTACTGCTAATATGGTAGTAGATATTGGTGGAGGAACAACAGAAGTAGCTGTAATTTCTTTGGCTGGCATAGTATATTCTAAATCAGTTCGGGTTGCTGGTGATAAAATGGACCAAGCTATATTGCAACATATTAAAAGACGTTATAATTTACTTATTGGAGAACATTCTGCAGAAAATATAAAGATGACTCTAGCAGATATTATGCCCGAGCCACCTTATGAAGAGATGCAAATAAAAGGGCGAGATCTTGTCTCTGGAGTCCCAAAGACTATTACAATTGATTCTAAAGAGATTAGGGAAGCGATAAGTGAACAGATTGATACAATAGTTGAGACTGTTAAGATAGCTTTGGAACAGACTCCACCAGAGCTGGCAGCAGATATTGTAGATAAAGGTATAGTTCTTACTGGTGGGGGAGCATTACTTAAGAATCTAGATAAGCTTTTAAGAGAGGAGACCTCTCTTCCTATTATAATTGCGGAAGATCCTCTTTCTTCTGTGGTTTTGGGTTCAGGGAAGGCTCTTGATAATCTTGATATTTTAAAAGAGGTGGCTATTTCTTAACTCATAATTAGTTTTGTGTAGTTCAAGGTCAAAATAAGTGAAATATCCTTTCCGCAATAATCAAGGGATTTGGGGTAAGTGGAGTAAAATAATATTAGTAGCAGTTGTGGCTTTATTGGTATTTTTAGCTACAGGTCCCTTCAGAGAAAAGCCAGGAATTATTCCTGGTATTTCTATATTAACCGAAGTTAATGGGTTTTTTGAATCCATTCTTTCTTATCCTGCCCAGTGGTTTTCTTCTTTGGTTCATCCTTCAATATATGGGAAGGGTACCCCTGAAGTTTTAACTTTAAGACATAGAATTATAGCCTTAGAAAAGGAATTAGCTCATTATAGAGAAGTTGAGATAGAAAATATTGAATTAAGGCATATGCTCAATTTAAAAAGGCATACAAGATTAAATATTTTAATAGCTAAAGTAATAGCAGAGGATGGTATCCCTTGGATAAAAAGTATGATTTTAAATAAAGGTAGTAGCGATGGTGTTACAGAAATGGATCCTGTGTTGGTAGGCAGGGATAATTCAGAAGATGGTGGTCTTGTAGCAGGAGAAGTTGTTAATGTAACTTTACATACAAGTAGATTGCTTTTAATTACTGATTATGACTGTCGAATTGCAGCTATTGATCAACGTTCTAGAGTAAGGGGTATATTGGTTGGGCAAGGTCATGGTATATGTTCTCTTAAATTTGTACAAAATGGTAAAGACATAAAAGTAGGAGATGTTATTGTAACTTCAGGGTTAGACGGAGTGTTCCCAAAAGGATTTTTGTTGGGTAAGGTAGTCTCTATTTCTCCTAGTGCTACACATGGATTATTTCAGAGAGTTATTGTTAAGCCTTTTGTAGAGTTAAATTATATAAATTGGGTTGGTGTTGTGCTTAAGACTAAAAGTATTGATTAATTATGAAGGAATCTTTTTTAGTAATATTAATAGGGTATATAATCTTATTACTTGATGTTACTATATTTGCATCTATACAATTTAGCAATTTCCGTATAGAAGGTATTATGCCTTTGGTAATTTGGTATGGTATAAGACGTAGAAATTTTGAACCTATAGTTGCAGTTATTATTTTAGCACTTATAGCTGGTACTTTTACGTATGCATCTACTGGCATATGGATTGTATGTTTGTGTATTGGTTATTTACTAGCATCTTATATATATAGCCAAATTGGTAATTTAATTTGGTATCAACATATATTATTATTATGGTTTCTAACATCAGTTATGGTCGTAATTTTGATGTTTGGTACTGATGCAACAGATTTAATTTGGCCTTATGGTATCATAGAAGCTTTTATCTTAGCAATTTTATGCCCTATCTGGTTTTATTTTTTTGATTTTTTATTTGATCTTTTAGTTATAGAAAAAAAGTGAAGAAATATTTTCCAATATAATATCAATGAGTTTTAAAGAAACGATAAAGAAATTACTAAACAAGTTCTTTCAAGAGGAGGTATTTCTAACTCCTAGAGAAGTTGCAAGGCAAAAACAATACTTTATTCAGGCAAATAGGATATTTTTCTCTCTTATTACTATTGCAATGGCATTTATTGTAGGAAGACTTTGGTATATTCAGATTCATGAGTATAAGTACTATTGTGAACAAGCTAGTAAACATAGAATAAGAATTATTAAACTCAAACCTCCTAGAGGAAAAATATTAGATAGATATGGACGAGTTATCGCGGGAAATAGTCCCCGATTTAATCTTTGTATTATTAGACAGGAGGCAAGTGGACATATCCCTGAATTATTGATAAAATTGTCTAAAATTACAGGTGTACCAGAATATAAATTGAAACAAAATTTACTAGAGGGAGAAAATACACCAGTTTATAAACCTATTATATTGGTAAGTGACATTCCATGGAATACCTTGGCAAGGGTTGAGGCTAGACTTTATGAAATGCCAGGTGTCACAATTACAGTTGACTCGCAAAGGAAGTATCCATTAGGAAGTCTTGCTCCACATCTTATCGGTTACTTACGTGAGGCTTCTGTATCAGATCTAAAAAAATTTAAAAATTTAGATCCAGGAGATCTGGTTGGAAAGAGAGGTGTGGAGCGAAGGTTTCAGGATCTTTTAGCAGGTGAGCCAGGATATAAAAAGATAGAGGTCAATGCAGTAGATAGATTTGTTAAAGTTCTAAGTGTTAAACCTCCTGTTCCAGGAG
>CAZODM010000109.1:0-4790 GCA_964578585.1 uncultured Desulfobacterales bacterium
TGGCCCGCCCACCAGGACTCGAACCTGGAACCTACGGATTAGAAGTCCGTTGCTCTATCCAATTGAGCTATGGGCGGGAAGCACGCCTAATATAACCAAAAGTTTTTCGAGTTGCAAGCATTAAACTTCCTCTTGTCTAAATTAAAACTTCTTGGTAGATAAGACGAGCATGAAAGAGCTAAACATTTCAGATAAACTACCAAGGGTTGAAGGGATAGAGTTAATAGACACTCACTGCCATCTAGACATCTCACCTCTTGAACGCGATGTAGATAAGATCATTAAAAACGCCTCTTATTCAGGGGTTATGCGTATGATTACTATCGGTATTGACCTTATGAGCTCTGTTGCAGCTATAGAACTGGCATCAAATTATGATCAAGTATATGCTGCAATAGGAGTACATCCTCATGATGCCTCCACTTTTAGCCCAAGACTTGCAGATGAACTTATCTCTATGGCACAAAATCCTAAAGTAGTTGCATGGGGAGAGATTGGATTAGATTATGCTAAAAACTATAGTGCAAGGCCTGTACAACACGATGCATTTGATGAGCAGCTTGAGCTAGCCATACAGCTTAATCTTCCTGTCATTATACATGATAGAGAGGCACATGAGGACATATTTGATATACTTTCTCTAAAAAGGGGGCGTATTAAAGGGGTGATACATTGTTTTTCTGGAAACAAGGAATGGGCAAAGAAATTTCTTGATCTTGACTTCTATATATCATTTACTGGAGTTATAACATTTAAAAATGCCTCTTCTTTACGTGAGGTGGTTAAATACTGCCCATTAGATAGGATTATGGTAGAAACAGACTCTCCCTTTTTAGCACCTGTACCTGTAAGGGGGAAGGTGAATCAACCTGCTTATGTATATTTTGTAGCACAAAAGGTTTCAGAATTAAAAGGATGTAGTCTTAAAGAGGTTGCCCAATGTACAACTCAAAATGCAAAGGACCTTTTCGGTCTTTAATACCAATTATACTTGCATCTGGTTCTCCAAGACGCAAAGAGCTTCTTTCCTCATTAGGAATAGACTTTACTATAAAAGCCTCTCATGCAAAGGAATTAAGCCCTAGTCTAGATATTGATCCCAAAGAATATGCATTAAAAAATGCAAGAATAAAGTCCTTTAGTAAAGAAAATAGTATTGTTATAGCTGCAGATACTATCGTAGTACTTGAAGATCAGGTCATTGGTAAACCAAAGGACGAACAAGATGCAATACATATGCTTGGAAGACTATGTGGACGCTGCCATCAAGTTTTTACTGCCTGTGTAATAACAAAAGGAGATGAAAAGGTAGAATTTATATCAGAGTCAAAGGTATGGCTAAGTGCTCAACCCCTTTCTATTATAAAGGCTTATATTGCAACAAAGGAACCTATGGACAAAGCTGGCAGTTATGCAGTACAAGGCATGGGAGCCTTTATGGTTGAAAGAATAGAAGGTTCTTATACAAATGTAGTAGGCTTACCTTTAAGTGATGTTACAGAAACACTTTTACAACTAGAGGCAATAGAGGCAAACAATGAACATTGAAGAAGCTAAAACGATTAAAGAAAGACTTAAAATAATAAAAGATAGGATTGAAGAGGCTAAAATAAGATCAGGCAGAGAAAAAGAAGATATAAAACTCCTTGCTGTTACAAAAACAGTAACACCAGAAAGGATTGTTGAAGCGGTAGAGGCAGGACAAAGTCTCTTTGGAGAAAACTATGTGCAGGAGGCAAAAGAGAAGATAGATCAGTTAAAAGAGTCTGGTTTTAACCTAGAATGGCACTTTATAGGACATCTTCAAAGAAATAAAGTAAAATATATTATAGGCTATTTCAGTTGTATTGAAACATTAGATAGCATAAAACTTGCCAAAGAGATAAACAAACATGCCCAAAAACATGGTATATGCCTCCCTTGTTTTATTCAAATAAATATATCTGGTGAAGAGACCAAATTTGGCATAGCTCCTAAAGAACTGGAAAGATTTTTAGATGAATTATCAGATTTTAAAAATATAACAATTACAGGCCTTATGACCTTACCACCATTTTCTTTAGATCCTGAGCAAGTTAGACCATATTTCATACAACTTAGAGAGTTAAGAGATAAATTTTATAAGACTCATCCTGTAGCTAACAAAATGATAGAGCTTTCTATGGGCATGACAAATGACTTTGAAATAGCAATAGAGGAAGGAGCAACAATTGTAAGGATAGGAACAGCTATTTTTGGACCACGACCCTGTAAATTTGAACCTAAACAATAGGAGCTTTAATTATGTACGAAATATTTTGTAAGACACACTTTTCCTCTGCTCATTTTTTAAGAAATTATCCAGGAAATTGTGAGAAACTTCATGGACACAACTGGCAAGTAAAGGTGGTAGTAGAAGGTAAGGAACTAAATGATATAGGGGTGTTGATAGACTTTAGAGAATTAAAGACGTATTTATCAAAGATAATAAAAGGCTTAGATCATATAAATCTAAATGAACATCCTGCTTTTTTAAAACAAAATCCTTCATCAGAATTGATTGCTAAATATATCTTTGATGAACTCAAACTTGCACTAAAAGACAAAAAGAATGTGAGGATAAAAAGCGTTTGTGTTTGTGAGACTTCCTCAACAGGAGCCATATATAAAGAGCCTTAATAATGCTTGATATAAAAACAACCACCTTAAAAGTATGTGAAACCTTTATAAGCATACAAGGAGAAGGGGCAGATATAGGTTTTCCATTTTTCTTTATAAGACTAGCTGGTTGCAATCTAAGATGTTCGTATTGTGATACCAAGTATGCCTACAACAATTTTAAAGATCTTTCTCTAAAAAGACTCCTACAGCTGTGGAAAGACTCTGGATTAAAACGCTGTCTTATTACTGGCGGAGAGCCTCTTTTACAAAAGCACTGTTTAGATCTTATGGAATTATTAATATCTAATAGAGCAATTGTATATTTAGAAACAAATGGCAGTATTGATATATCTAATGTTCCTTCAGAGGTCATAAAAATAGTTGACTGGAAAACACCTGGTAGCAATATGGAAGGCTCATTTTTAGAGAAAAATCTAGAGTTTTTAAACAATAAAGATCAAATAAAATTTGTTATCACTGACAAAAACGATTATTTATTTTCAAAAAAAAGGGTTAATACGTACAATTTATTATCGTTTACACAGGTGATCTTTTCTGTTGCAATTCCTAAGCTTAAGCCTTTAGAACTTGCCAATTGGATACTAGAAGATAAACTAGAAGTTAGGTTTCAACTTCAACTTCATAAGGTACTTTGGGGAGATAAAAGAGGAGTATAAAGATGAAAGATTTTATATTTCATGTACCAACTAAAATAGTATTTGGAAAGGGTGTATGTAAGAGTGCAGGAAAATATGCAAAAGAGTTAGGGAAAAAAATTCTAGTAGTCATTGGCTCTGGTAGTGTAAAGCGTACTGGTACACTTGAGCTAGTTATGTCTTCCTTAAAAGATGCATCCTTAGAAATAGAACTTTTAGAAGGTGTAGTCTCTAATCCCTTACTATCTAAAGTAAGAGAGGGAATTTCACTTGCTAAGCAATTTAAAGCTGATGCTGTATTAGCCCTTGGTGGTGGAAGTGTAATGGATACTTCGAAAGCAATATGTGCTGGTGTTATGCTCCAAAATGATATATGGGATGTCTTTACTAGAAAGGTAACGATAAAATATGCACTTCCTCTGATTACAATCCCTACCATTGCTGCATCAGGCTCCGAAATGAATGGCTATATGGTTATCACAAACGATGAGAGTAAACATAAACTTGCTGCTGCATCCGAGCTTGTAAAACCTAGGGTATCATTACTGGATCCTACCCTAACCTTTAGTGTTTCTAAAGACTATACTGCTTATGGTGCAGTGGATGCAGTCTGTCATCTGCTTGAGCCATTTTTTAATGGGCCAGAACCTGATCCTGTCTTACAAGACAGGATTGCAACAGCTATTATAAAGACAATAATGGAGGCTGCTAAAAAGGCTATTGAACAGCCCAATGACTATAAGGCAAGGGCTCAGCTTATGTGGAGTGCAAGCCTTGCACTTTGTGGACTTACAAAGGCAGGGGTTGGAGATCACTTTTTCCCAATGCATCTTATAGAACACAGTATAAGTGCTTTATTTAATGTACCTCATGGGGCAGGTCTTGCTGCTATAATACCAGGATGGATGAAATGGCGAAGTCAAAGTGATCCTTCAAGGATATTAAGACTTGGTGAATTACTATGGAATATAACAGATCAAAATGGAGTAAATCAAACAATATCCAATATGGCAGCATGGATCAAAGATATAGGTTGTCCTACTAATCTATCAGAACTTGGTATAAAGGAAGAAACTTTTGATGATATTGCTCAAAATGCTATGACACAAACAAGTATTTGGGGAAAATCAGATATAATAACAAAGGAGATTATAAAGGAAATATTAATTTATTGTAAATAAAACTATCTCCAAAATCATAGCATAATAAAAAGGAAATTTATTCCTAGCCCTCTCACATTAATTCCTACTATAGATGAAAGTTGTTATATTATTACTTTAATATTTTTATATAACATCCCAATATTTTATCTAAATTAAAAATCTTAGACATTTCTAAATCCCTAGGTATAGTCATTGCTTTTATACTGTTTAAATAAATGAAAAAGAGGCAAAAGAGTATGAAAAGATACATACTGCTTCCGTTTTTAGTTGTTATTATCTTTGCAATTTCTCATTTTTTAGGGATAAATCTAAATGAGCTATTAAATCTTAG
>CAZODM010000110.1:0-4775 GCA_964578585.1 uncultured Desulfobacterales bacterium
CTCCTGGAACAGGAGGTTTAACACTTAGAACTTTAACAAATCTATCTACTGCATTAACCTCTATCTTTTTATATCCTGGCTTACCTGCTAAAAGATTTTGAAATTTTCTTTCTACTCCTCTCTTACCAACCAAATCTCCAGGATCTAGATCACTAAATATTTTTAAATCTGTGACAGAAGCTTCTCTTAAGTATCCAATAAGATGTGGAGCAAGACTTCCCAATGGATATTTCCTTTGTGAGTCAACTGTAATTGTAACACCTGGCATTTCATAAAGCCTAGCTTCTACTTTTGCTAATATATCCCAAGAAATATCACTTAATAACACAATAGGCTTATAAACTGGAGTATCTTCTCCTTTAAGTAAATTTTGTTTTAATTTGTATTCTGGTGTTCCTGTAATTTTAGATATTTTCATCAATAGTTCTGGGATATGTCCACTTGCCTCCTGTCTAATAATACAAAGATTAAATCGGGGACTATTTCCCGCGATAACTCGTCCATATCTATCTAATATTTTTCCTCTAGGAGGTTTGAGTTTAATAATTCTTATTCTATGTTTACTAGCTTGTTCACAATAGTACTTATACTCATGAATCTGAATATACCAAAGTCTTCCTACAATAAATGCCATTGCAATAGTAATAAGAGAGAAAAATATCCTATTTGCCTGAATAAAGTATTGTTTTTGCCTTGCAACTTCTCTAGGAGTTAGAAATACCTCCTCTTGAAAGAACTTGTTTAGTAATTTCTTTATCGTTTCTTTAAAACTCATTGATATTATATTGGAAAATATTTCTTCACTTTTTTTCTATAACTAAAAGATCAAATAAAAAATCAAAAAAATAAAACCAGATAGGGCATAAAATTGCTAAGATAAAAGCTTCTATGATACCATAAGGCCAAATTAAATCTGTTGCATCAGTACCAAACATCAAAATTACGACCATAACTGATGTTAGAAACCATAATAATAATATATGTTGATACCAAATTAAATTACCAATTTGGCTATATATATAAGATGCTAGTAAATAACCAATACACAAACATACAATCCATATGCCAGTAGATGCATACGTAAAAGTACCAGCTATAAGTGCTAAAATAATAACTGCAACTATAGGTTCAAAATTTCTACGTCTTATACCATACCAAATTACCAAAGGCATAATACCTTCTATACGGAAATTGCTAAATTGTATAGATGCAAATATAGTAACATCAAGTAATAAGATTATATACCCTATTAATATTACTAAAAAAGATTCCTTCATAATTAATCAATACTTTTAGTCTTAAGCACAACACCAACCCAATTTATATAATTTAACTCTACAAAAGGCTTAACAATAACTCTCTGAAATAATCCATGTGTAGCACTAGGAGAAATAGAGACTACCTTACCCAACAAAAATCCTTTTGGGAACACTCCGTCTAACCCTGAAGTTACAATAACATCTCCTACTTTTATGTCTTTACCATTTTGTACAAATTTAAGAGAACATATACCATGACCTTGCCCAACCAATATACCCCTTACTCTAGAACGTTGATCAATAGCTGCAATTCGACAGTCATAATCAGTAATTAAAAGCAATCTACTTGTATGTAAAGTTACATTAACAACTTCTCCTGCTACAAGACCACCATCTTCTGAATTATCCCTGCCTACCAACACAGGATCCATTTCTGTAACACCATCGCTACTACCTTTATTTAAAATCATACTTTTTATCCAAGGGATACCATCCTCTGCTATTACTTTAGCTATTAAAATATTTAATCTTGTATGCCTTTTTAAATTGAGCATATGCCTTAATTCTAGATTTTCTATCTCAACCTCTCTATAATGTGCAAGCTCTTTTTCTAAAGCTATAATTCTATGTTTTAGAGCTAAAATTTCGGGATTACCCCTTCCATAAATTGAAGGATGAACAAGAGAAGAAAGCCATTGAGCAGGATATGAAAGAATAGATTCAAAAACAGCATTAACTTCAGTTAATATAGAAATGCCTGGAAGTATTCCAGGCTTTTCTCTGAAAGGACCTGTGGCTAAAAACACCAATAAAACCACAACTACTACTAATATTATTTTACTCCATCTACTCCAATTTCCTTGATTCTTACGGAAAGGATATTTCACTTACTTTTGACCTTGTAGCTACCATAAAATTTAAATATTATGAAATAGCCACCTCTTTTAAAATATCAAGATTATCTAAAGCCTTTCCTGAACCTAATACTACAGAAGAAAGAGGATCATCTGCAATTATAATAGGAAGAGAAGTCTCCTCTCTTAAGAGCTTATCTAAATTTTTAAGTAGTGCTCCACCACCAGTAAGAACTATCCCTTTATCCACAATATCTGCTGCTAGCTCAGGTGGAGTCTGTTCCAGAGCTATCTTAACGGTTTCAACTATTGTATCAATCTGTTCACTTATTGCTTCCCTAATCTCTTTAGAATCAATTGTAATAGTCTTTGGGACTCCAGAAACAAGATCTCGTCCTTTTATCTGCATCTCCTCATAAGGTGGCTCGGGCATAATATCTGCCAGAGTCATCTTTATATTCTCTGCCGAATGTTCCCCAATAAGTAAATTATAACGTCTTTTAATATGTTGTAATATAGCTTGATCCATTTTATCGCCAGCAACTCTAACTGATTTAGAATACACTATGCCAGCTAAAGAAATTACAGCTACTTCTGTCGTTCCTCCACCAATATCTACTACCATATTAGCTGTAGGTTCAGTAATAGGAAGACCTGCTCCAATAGCTGCCGCCATAGGTTCTTCTATTAAATAAACCTCTCTTGCTCCAGCAGATTCAGCAGATTCTCTCACCGCACGCTTTTCTACCTGCGTTATCCCAGAAGGTACACTTATAATAATTCTAGGCCTAACAAGTGTTCTACGATTATGAACCTTTCTTATAAAATATCTAAGCATAGCCTCAGTAACTTCAAAATCAGCTATAACACCATCTTTCATAGGACGAATTGCAACTATATTGCCGGGGGTTTTCCCTAACATTCTCTTTGCTTCAGTACCAACAGCCAAAACTTTATTTGCTCTTACATCCTTTCTCACAGCCACAACAGAAGGTTCACGAAGAACAATACCCTGTCCCTTTACATATACAAGAGTATTAGCAGTACCTAAATCTATTGCCAAATCAGAAGAAAACCAGCCAAAAACTGAACCAAGTACCATCTGGCTTAAACCCCTTTTTAAGTTTTATTAAGATTTAGATTTCTTAACTCTACTCCAAACATTTTAAACTTACATCCAACTTCTAAACCAAAGCAACCTACCAAAAGGATAAGCCTTTGGCAAGAATTGATTAAAACTTAAGTAAAAAATATTTGAAATAATATTTGAAAAAAATCAAAAAATTTATATGTTAAATTTATTAATTAGCTGTCTATAATTGAATTCGGAGAATAATTTAAAAATTTTTAAAGCACTTCTTGACATTAACGCGATGGTATGGTTATCAAACTAATCTATTGAGTTCGATATACATAACGCTATGTTTGTTAGAAACACTATGAACATAATCACCTTAAAATAGCAAGGAGTAAATAAATGAAACGCACTTTTCAACCTAGCAATTTAAAACGTAAAAGAACTCATGGCTTCAGGAAAAGAATGAGTACAAAAGCAGGAAGAAAAGTCTTAAGTAGACGTAGAGCCAAAGGACGTAAAAGAATAGCTGTATAAAAAGAGGGATAGGAATCAAAAAAGCCCATAGCGCTTTGTAAGGGAACTACAATTAAACATAAACAGGATTTTCGCCCTAAACATAGATTAAAAAATAGTAAAGAATTTAGTAAGGTATATAAAAAAGGAAAAAGAATTTACCTAAAATGGGCTACGTTAATTCTTGTACCTAATAGTCTTGGATATCCAAGATTAGGTATTAGTGCAGGACGTAAGAAATTAGGAAAGGCTGTCATCAGAAATAAGGCTAAAAGAAGAGCTAGAGAATTATTTAGAAAACATAAAGAGTTATTAGGTGGTTATGATATTATAATGATTTTAAAAATGCCTATTGTTACTTTAAAATGGTATGAGATAGAGAATTCTTATAAACAAGCTCTAATTAGCCATAGACAAAATCAAAACCAATAATCATGTTATGTAAGCTAGAATTGGTAACAGCTTCTTTTACTTTTATAACAGAAATAATAGAAATTATTCTAATAATATTTATTAAAATGTATCAAAAGATTCTCTCTCCAATATTAGGAAGGAGATGCCGTTTTTATCCAACATGTTCCCAGTATGCCATTATAGCAATAAAGCGCTATGGGCCTATAAAGGGTGGCATCCTAACTATAAAAAGAATTCTTAAATGTCATCCAGGACATCCAGGTGGTTTTGATCCTGTCCCTTAATCTCTAAATTAATTGAAAATAAGAAAGGATATCGTAAGACGATGGAGGAACGCACTCTACTTGCAGTAGCATTATCTATATTGGTATTAGTAGCATTTCAGTTTTTTGTAAGCTCTACACAACCTAAAAATTCTATTAAAAGAGAAGCTATAACAAAAACAAATAAGAATTTTAAAAAGACTAAAGAAGCTACTTTTAAAAAAGAAAAAAAAATAACTAATTCTTTTAATACTAGTAAATTAAAGAATTCCTTATCAACTCATTTAGATAAAACTGCTAAAAAGATAGTAGTAAATACTAATTTATATCGCATGATTCTTACAGAAGATGGTGCTAGAATAGAAAAATGTTTCCTAAAAAAGTATCGTACTAC
>CAZODM010000111.1:0-4656 GCA_964578585.1 uncultured Desulfobacterales bacterium
GGGCAAGCCTTCTTCCCTTACCTCCTGCTAATATAACTGCCTGCATTTAGCCTCCATCTTCAAATAAAATAATCTCTTACTATTATAAAAGGTTCATTCAAAGAATCTTCAAATCTAAATACGGACTCATTAAATGCAATTGATCTACAATCATAACATTCTCCTCTTTTAAATCTTTCAGAAAGCTTATCTATTACTTGTAAATGGCGATCAGAATTCCATATCTCACTGAAGCTATTGTTGTACAAGTTACCAATACAATATTCTTCTTGTCCAATAAGTGGTTGGCATAACCAAACACCACCATCATAGTTTATAAAGGTATTTGTTCTAAGTAACACAGCCTGGCAGCCCATTTTATAACTTTTATCTACTTTATAATAACTAAAATTTTTCTTATATAAGTTAAATAAGTTAGTATTTTTATTGTCTATTTTGTCTACATTCGTTTCTACCATATTCTTTAAAAATTCTATCTGATCTTTTGTTAAAACCACTCCCCTTTTTTCATAATCAATTGCAGGAATGAAAATAATATAATCATATCCTACTTCTATAGCCCTTAAGTATAAATTTAATATATCTTGATAATTAAACTTATTTATGACGCATCTAGCACCAACAATACATCTATGTGGTTCAGCCTTGATCTTTTTAGGTAGCGAGAAATACGTAGCAAAATTATTACCACCAGTTATTTTTTTATAAATATCTTCATGAGTAGAATATATTGATATTGCTATATAATTAATACGTCTAATTAATGACAAATGTTCATCTTTTATTAAAGCAGCGTTAGTAATTAGAGATATATCTATATTAGAATTTAATAATCTATTCATATACTTAGACCAATTCTTAAGAGTTGTTGGTTCTCCACCACCTGAAAAATATACACATTTTATCTTCATATTAATTAAATTTTCTATTAACAACTCTATAACACTTTCAGGTAAAAAGATTCTTTTTTTATTCCTAAGTCCATAAGAACAATGGTAACAATTATAGTTACATGTTGCGGTAAGATGAAACTCAACTGCTACAGGAGGCAATAAAGAAAAATTCATATTTTTTCTTTCTAAATATATTGGTATAAACTTATTAGGGTTTAATAAATTAGTTATATCTATCTTACTTGATTTATACATTTTGTTATCTCCCTACTAATGACATATATAGTTGTTCATATTTATGTATCATATCTTCAAAAGAATATACTTCTTCCACTCTCTTTCTCCCCATATTACTCATCTTCTTTCTCTTAATAGGATCTTTTATTATATTTAGTAATGCTTCCGCTAATGCATCAACATCTTTTGGGGGAACTAATATACCTGTTTCATTATCTATCACCATCTCTCTAACACCACCTACATCTGTTGCAACAACAGGCAATCCCGTAGCCATTGCTTCTAATATAGATATAGGAGCACTCTCTGAAATAGAAGCTAGCACAAAGATATCTAACGATCTTAAAAAACCAAACAAGTCTTCATAATAACCTAATAACTTAACACTATTCTGTAACATTAACTTGTTAATTAATTTTTCTATCTCTGAATATAACTCCCCTGTACCTGCTATTAGTAACTTGGCCTTAGGCTCTTGTTGCACAACTTTCTTAAAAGCCTTTACTAATGTAAAATGGTCTTTTATGGGATGCAAACGAGCCACCATCCCAGCTACTATATCATCTTTTCCAAGACCTAATTCTGCTCTCTTACTATCACGATCAATTTGAAAAATTATATCAAATTCCTTAAGCTTGACTCCATTTGGAATCACCTCTATAGCATTCACTGGCATCTTTTCATATTTTATTAAAGCCTCTTTTAATGCGATAGAATTAGTAACAATAACATTGGTAAAAGGTCTTAAGAAGAAATTATATATAACCCTTTTTATTCTCACCTTATCTGGTTGATGTCTGCCATGTTCTAAAAAGATAAGCTTTACCCTTCTTAATATAGCCGCATTAGCAGCATAAAAGTATGGTGTATATTGATGCGAATGAACTATATCTATATTAAGTTCTTTGTATAGTCTAGCTAATTTAAAGCTTACTTTAAAATCTATACCTGGTTTTCTGTTTAAAACAAAAACCTTATATCCCTTTGATATTAATTCTTCTCCCAAAATACCTAAACTATCTAAACAACATATAGATACATTAAACTTATCTTTGTCTAATGCCTGAACCATATCATAAACTACATGCTCAGCCCCTCCCACTTTCATATAATGTAATACATGCATTATATTAATTTTTCTCATTTAACTAACCCAACTTTTGTATCTTCTTGGCTATAACATCCCACTGAAAATTTTCTATGGCTCTCTTTCTGCCTTTTTCACCCATTTCTTTTGCTTTATCAACATCTTTTAATAAATATATAATCTTATCTGCTATATCTTTTTCATCTGTAGGATTCACAAACAAACCAGTTTCTCCTTCAATTATTGCATCTACAGCACCTCCAGTTTTACCACCTATTACAGGCTTCCCACATGCATTTGCCTCAATAAAGACCATACCAAAGCCCTCTACATCATTAGTATTGGTAATTCTATTTGCTAATATAAATACATCTGACAAATTATAATAATATGGTAGCTCCTCTTCTTTTACAAAACCAACAAAAGTTACTTTATCTTTTAATCCTAGATCTTTAACCAATGTCTCCAAACGAGGCTTTTCTTCTCCATCTCCAACTATCAAATAATGTGCATTAGGTATTTCTTTTAATATAAAAGGCATAGCTCGTATAACATAGTCTTGACCTTTACGCTCTTGTAATCTACTTATAGTTACAATAATCTTTTTATCTACAAGATTGTGGCGTTTTTTTAACTCGGAAATATCTAGTCTAGGGATAAAATGATTTGTATCTACACCAGCATGAATTAAATGTATCTTTTCTTTTTTAACTCCTAAATTAAGTAGTAAATTAACAGTAAAACTACTATTTGCTATAATAGCTTTAGCATGTTTATATACATAAGGGCTTACATACTTTTCTGGAAAATACCTACTATATAATACAATTTCTTCTCCATGTGCATAAAGTACATAATTTATTTTAAACTTCTTACTAAGTATTAATGCTACAAGTCCAGATGGGATAGCATTATCAGCATGTAGTAATTCAATATGCTGACTCTTAATTATATCTTTAGCAGCTTTATATATTATTTTATATTTATCTATAAACTTAGGATGGATACTAGGATGTCCCCACTCTTTAGTTCTTATTACCGGTGCGGGATATTGGTTATCAAAAATTTGATAATTGTTATATTCTTGAGTTAATATAAATGCCTTTCCTATAGGATATCTTTTATAGACTTCCTCATACCACCTAATTGCACCACCTATCATAGGAGGAAAATATTTTGTAATAAATAAAGTCTTTTTCATATCACTTATCTGTAAACATTTTTGACAAGACAAAGTCACATTTATTTTCTATCTCTTCAAACCACTCAACAGAGGCATAATTTTTCCATCGCTGTGTTATCTTACCTTTGTTTAATTTCTCCAAATTGCTTATTATGTCTTCTGTATAAGGGATCTTAATAAACTCAAATAATTCCTTTAACACTCCCTTAAAATTTGTTACTAATTCCTCATATGCAAATGAGTAATGAACATAGTTTTTCGCCCATATATAGGATAATCGCCACAAATAATAATAGACTTCATAAGGATGCTTACCTTCAGGTTCTAAGAACTCAAAAATATATCTTAAATCTTTTGCCCACCATATAGTGTAGAAAAGAGGTGGAGTACCATATAAAACATTATATCTAGAAATCTTATAGTTAGGATCAATAGGTCCCCCATCTATCTGTACAGACATCCACTGTTCCCTAGGATTTCTATAAATATGTAACAATACTACATCTGGGAAATAAGCCTTTATCCATCCAAGCCGAAAATCCACTCTATTAAATTGAAGAACACTTCTATTCGGTGCTTTATCAATCAATTCTTTTATATAACAAAATAAATTATAATCATAACTTTTTTCTGTCATATATAAATGACTATATGTCCATAAATCTGAAAAGAATCTATTTAAATAGTTTAAACCTTTAAATTCATCTGAGTAATTATTAACTCCTATATGAGTAGGATCTACTTCTACCTGTACTTTATCTAAGAACCATCTATTTTCATTTAATGGTTCATAATAGGCTGTAATATTATCTAGTTTTCTAAACAAAAGCCATAAAAAAGTAGAACCACTTCTAAAACGAGAAGTAATAAATATTGGTGTATTCTTATCAATGCTTATACTATTATTTAATTTTCTGGGAATAGAAGATAATTGGATATTTAACTTATAAGGATTAGCAAAATATTTAATTTGAAAATCAATACTATTATTATAAATAAATTTATCTCTTAAGCTATGCCATAATTCCTCTCGAATAAAATCGGAATTTAATAAATATGAAGCAATTTTATAAAATGGCTTCTTAAAAAATTGAAACATATATATTAACCTCTTCAAGTTAGAATAAAACTTAATATAGTTAATAAAATAACTATTCCAATACTTATAATTAACAATCTAGTTCTTTTAAAAGCTTTAGTCTTCTGAGGTATAAATTCTATAGGATTGCCAAAATCATATTGGCTACAATCTATAT
>CAZODM010000112.1:0-1837 GCA_964578585.1 uncultured Desulfobacterales bacterium
GCATGTCTTAAAAAAATGAGGAGTTGTACCTTTTTATTTTTAGGATTTTGGTGGGTTGGGAGAGGAAAGGGTTTTGGAGCGATTTAAGTGTGGGGGAAAAGGAACAGAGAAAAAAGAGGGAAAGGAGGGAAAAGGGCCGCAGGGAGTGACAAAAGGTACAGATTTTAAAAAAGGAGGGAGAGAGAAAAGGGCGGAGGGCCCATGGAATCACTGCTGGAGGGGGGTAGGGAGGAGGAAAGGGAGAGGAGAGGGTAAAGGTAAGTTACTGAATGTTAAAAGGAAAGGTAAAGACAGAAAGAGAATATATAAGAGAGAAAAGAGTAAATATTTATTTTTATTTCTATTTATTGAGGAAAAAACGAAAAACCAATATGCTGGTTTATCTAAGGATATAATACAAAGAGATAAAGAGATAAAAGACTTAAGAGCCTTTTTTCATTATTATTTCTGTGAATTTTTTTTGATTTATTTTGTGAAACATGGTTAAATTGAAATAAATATTGACAATCTTTAAAAGTAACTATTATTTAGTGTTTCTAGTTATTTTCTCTGCAATACTTTCAAAAATCGAAAAAAACTTTTCAAAAAATAGGCCCCTAGCCACTGAACCTAGCCTCTACCTGTTTATCTTAAGGGATGTAGACCTTTTTTCTCCTGCGGAGGGCTTAAAGCAGTTAAAAATAGCTTAAAACCTTTTAAAAATCAGTAAGTTGCAATCATTCCCCGTATAGATCGAGTTATATTATCATTATATATAGAGGTAGTTTATGGGTAAATCACTGGATCTATACAGGGGTTTCTTCTATTTTTCTGGCGTCTTTCCAGGCCCCCTGAAATTTTGTGTAATTTTGCGGCCAGCCTCCCCAGAACGTATTAGCAAACCCTTATTTATATGGACGAAAATTTTTCCCTAAAATTGCGTGTGTAAACTAATTATTTTGTGGGCATTAAGAGGTGTGTTTGCTTACTGAGTACGCCTAAACAAGTACCTAGTCACTTTAAGGTAGTATCATAAACCGTTGATAAAAGTATCAAATAAAAAAAAAGTCTCGTAAGTCTGGGGAATCATTGAAGAAAAATTAATTTCACCTCTAAACCTTTGAAAAGGTTCACTTTTATTTTTTAAGATTATTAACTCATTGATTAATAGGGGAAAAAATAAATAAAGTGCTGTAAGTACTTAGATAGTAGGGAACTTTATGTTTTGGGACCCCTGTTTTGGCGAAAACCGATTGGCAAGAGGAAATACCACACTGGGAGTAGGGTTAAAACCCTGTACCTCTGCTTGTACCTAGGTACAAGCTTTTTGGGTTTTTGAGAAAAAAATCTGTACCTTTAAGACTCCTTAAGGTTGCACATAACACAAAGGTAGGTACAAATACAAGCCCCCCTAAATAAGAGCCCTATAATATGGTTCCACGGACCCCTTTTTTTGTCTGTGTGTTGCTAATACACTACACATTTTAACTCATTCACAGATACTGTGGAACATCAACCTTTTTTTCAATTTTGGAGATCTCTTACTGAAATAAGTGTATTTTCAATAAGTTGCAGAACCTTTTAGTCTAACGGTAGTAGACTTTTGAAAAAAAATGTCGATTTGTACTTTTTTTTCAAAAAGACATTCAAAAATGTGCTATGTAACCTACCCGTATGGGGGCCCCAAAAAACAAAAGGTACAGAAAAGAGTAAGAAAGGTACACGCAGAGGTACAGATTTTTTTTTGGATTTTGACTCACACCTAGGATCAGTCCACGGTTTGGCAAGTAGTGCATTGGCGTGGATAAAGGGCTAGAGGGGGCAAAGGGGGGGGTAAGCCCTGTATTTGTAGGAAGAG
>CAZODM010000112.1:1937-4469 GCA_964578585.1 uncultured Desulfobacterales bacterium
CCAAATGTCCAGTGATAAAAGCCCTTTTTACTGGAGTTGCTTAAGCAGAAATAAAATATATGTAGAGAACAGATAGACGACTAATAGAGAACGGATAGAGAACTTTATATTAGAGCTTTCTAATATTGCGCCACTCTACCTACTCAATAGCCACATTTTAGAAAAAAAAGGAAAAAAAGGGAAAAAAAGGGAAAATGAGCCGCAACGCTTGCCGATTGTCTGTAGGGCAAGCGTTGCGTGGGCTACGAGCGGTTTGACTGTCTTATCTGCTCTAACCACCGGGCTTTTTCGAGCGTGTGGTTATTGAGCAACAAATTTAGGCCTTTATTGACGAGAGGTGGGCTGTAACCCTCTAAAAGCTTGGTCTGTGCCTGATCCCACTTTGGGCCCTCTTCCCTGTTTTTAGTGGAATCTGTACTGGTTTCGGCCTGTTTTTGAACAGAGACAAAATGACGGAAAACAGAAAAAAATAGAGTCTGAAAGAGGTCAGGCCCTATTTTTTTAAGAGCCTCTGGGTTTTTGTCTTTTGGCAAAATAAAGCGGTTATCCATGATTTTTCCTTTTATTGGGTTAAAAATAGGCTAAATTTCGGTTTTACTTGTTTTTTGGCCTAAAACAGGCCTTTTTACTTGTTTTTTGGCCTAAAACAGGCCTTTTCTGTCCCATTAGGGGGGCAGAAGAGGGACCATGTCCCCGGTCAGGTGATAGGTCATTCTCTGCCAAATTGTAAAGTTATTATCGTGAACCCCCGCTTCAATCTCTTCAGCATAGAGCCTTTTTCTTTTAATATAGGCAAGCTTATCAGCTGTGGTGACGTGGGAAGCAAAACCGGAGGCTAAGGATAGGGCGTTATCTGCTAAGCTACGCTCTATAGTCGCCGCCGCTACCCTAGCCGCCTGTAGGTCGGTAGGGTGGTAGGACGGTAAGTTAGGCATGTGCTTTAAAGTAGGTGAATTTTCGCTGGCCTGTGGCCTCTTTAGCGGTTGCTAAGAGAGCCTCTATAATGGCCTCTTCACCACATCCCGCGATAGAGCGGGAAAGCGTTACACCCGCGCGAGTCAAGGCACTGTATGCGGCGGAACTAGCTTTGTCATAACCGCCCCCACCAGCAACCCCAGAGCCGCTTAAGTAAAGGCCTGTAGGTCGTTTTTTAGACTTAGGAACGATCAACCAGAGGCAGCAATAGACCGACTCGGAGGAGGGAGAGAAGTACACGCGGCAATCTATAAGATTCTTCCCATCTTTACCAAAAACTAAATAATTAGTATGAGGCCAATGTTCCTTTCTGTGTCTTGTGTTGATCTCGGTGGCTTCCTGAGTTTGTATGTGTGCTTTCATAGTGGGAGGTTTCCTTGAGTTAGTAGAGTGTATGTAAGGTTTCCTTGAGTTAGTAGAGGGCGGGGACTAAAGCGACAGGAATAGAACATTGACGGGCCCCCCTAAGCACTGCCCCCAAATGTGTGGCGGTGGTTTGGCTTAATTCGCCGGGCTCCACGGATAAAGCGAGAATTTGCCCACTATCCCATCTACAAATCATATAGTCATAAGAGAATAAAGAAGTACCAGAGTGGGTTAAGTTGGTAGACGCTTTGTCTTTATCTGTGGAACCGCTTAAGAATGAATCTATTACTTTGCTGTTTGTTAATTTCATTTTCGTTTTGTCCTTTATTTCTTTAGTTTATAGTTTACAAGTGCAGTATTGACAGCCTTAATGTCGATATGCTCGATGATGTAAAAACGTCGCATCTTAATGATGCTGTTTATGCTTAATTTTTTAGATTTAGTTTTCATGACGATACAGTCTATGAGTCTTTATTAATTTGTTCTAAACGGGCGCTCATTCTGTGAGACATTTTTCTAATCAGGGGTAGGTCATGTTTGCTTGACTTAAGCAAGTAGTCAAAATGAAGTAGAGAAATTTCCCACTCAAGATCAAGCGCTCTTTTTTCTGTGGAATCTGTTGAAGTAAGTAGGCTTTTATTTTGGTTGATCATTGCTTTGTTCCTTTCGTTTGTTAAGTTGTTGAGGTAAGTATACTACTAAGTATGTAAGATGTCTACTTAGTATGTAGTAATGTGTGAGCTACTTCACAAAGAACTTCAAAAGGTTTGATACATCCTCTATATAGATAGAGTAGGAAGCAGAGAGCTGGTCGATAGGCTGAACAAGCGGCACTCTAGCCGGCGAGAGAAGAGTCTTGTTCATGAAAGGATTATCAGAAGTATAAAGATTGTTAGCGATCTTGTGGAACTTGTTTACTGTCCGCTGGTTGAAAGATACTTGATGATTTGTTTGATCTGGTTCTTTGTTTGGATTGGTTCTTTGTTTGATCTGGTTCATGGCTTTGTCCTTTGTTTCTGGTTTGGGTTACTTGTTATATATAAGTGTAGGACAAGACCAAGGAAAGACAAGGTCAGTGGTGTGAAGTAGGTCACAGTTTGAGAGCAAGGCCGGGGGTGGGGGGGGGTGGGGGGTGAGGGGGGGGTGTGGGTACTTTTTTAATATATGCCGATTACCGGGGGGTAGTAGATA
>CAZODM010000113.1:0-4298 GCA_964578585.1 uncultured Desulfobacterales bacterium
TATAATCCTACAGTTTTTTAAGAGAAGATCTGCTTCTTTTTCCCCAATCGCCACATTAATAATTGAATTTATTGTCATATTCAATCCTAAACATCTAAATTAATGCCTATATTCTATACAATATTTTATATAATATTTTAGCATAATCTTCTATAATTAGGTAACTATTTTAAAGAGTTGGCTACAGTTACCTAGTACATAAACTTATAAATTATAAAAATACTCCCTCAGGAGCTTTTTATCCTGTTAAATTTTATTAAGTTGACTCTTTAGTTGTCTATATAATGGACTAGATTTTGGTAAATTAGGCATATTAATAGCTTGCCTAAAAACTTTCTTAGCATTTACAAATTCAGATATCTTTTTATATGTGATACCTAAATGATATAAATATAAGGGATTCTTTTCTAATTTAGTTGCAATTTTAAAATATCTTAATGCCTTATTATATTCTTTTGACTTATAATATATCCAACCTATTATATCATAATTTTGGATATTTTTAGGGAATTTAAGCATAGCTTTTTTGATATAAATTAGAGCTTTTTGTTTATCATTCATTATATCAATATACACTAAAGCCAAACTTTGGTATGGTTCAATATAGTTAGGGAATAACTCACTTACTTGTCTATAGCAATTAATAGCTTGATTAACGTTTTTTTTAGCTAAATATGCTTTAGCTAAATACATATAAATTATAGGGAACTTTGGATATAAATTAATTAGTTTTTTACATATAGATATATTTTGATTATAATTTTTAAGAATAAAATTAACTTTACATAACTTTAAATTTGTGACTAAAAATTGTTCAGTTGATAATTGATAATTATTTATTAATATCTGATATTCATTATGTGCCTTTTGAAACTTCTTTTGATTTATATAAAAATCAGCTAGTGTATTCCTAGCCCTAATAGAATTTTTATCCTCTTTTATTGCTGTTTTATACATATCTTCTGCAAGTTTATATTGTTTTAGACCTAAATATGTATTACCAAGCATTATGTGTAAAATTGACAACTGAGAAGTTAAGTTTTTTATAACTGTTTCTTCTTTTTTAAATTTATCACTTAAATTTAATCCCTTATAAGATGCAGCAATTATGGCATGAGCTTCTATATTATCAGTTTCTTTATTTATAATCTTCTTTGCAATAGCAAGTGATGTTTTAAATCTTCCCTTTTTTAGAAATTGTTCAGAAATCCATAGATATTTATTTATATCTTTTTTATCAGATGTTATGGCTTCTTTAGAAAAGTTAAGGGGTAATCCATAGGAGGATTTATTAATAGGGAATAAAAATATAACCAACATAAACACTAAAAAGACAATTTTATAAAAAAAGCCGCTCTTTGACATAATAGTCCCCCTTAAATAGTGATAGCCGATTATCAAAGCGAAATCGGCTATCACTATTGTTCTTTATCCTTTAGGATTTAGTTATCTTCTGTCTTCTAGTAGCAGCTATTCCTATTAGTCCTGAGGCAATAAGTAACATAGTAGCAGGCTCTGGCACAGTATAAGGTTGAATAGAACCTCCTCCTAATTCATATATACAACTACCACTTCCTGCCCAAAAGTGTCCAAGGGCTCCAAAGCCCATACCTTCTAAACACTTGTTAACCCCACCTAATTCTGTATAGCTAAATCTCTTCCATTCATTCCATCCTGTTTCTGTATTTGGAGTACTTGGATCATCACCATAGCCCCACATAGCAATATAGTTAGATGTCATATCTGAAACAAATATCTTACCATTTACATATTCCATACCATCCCCGTGAGATCCAGCCATATTATTCCATGTAAATTCGTAATTCCAATGACTTCCATCAGAAGAACTATAAACCTCTCTATTCTCATTACCTATCCACCACTTATTCCCACCATAAGATAATAGAGAGGCATAACCCCATCCTCTTCCAGGCAAACCATTGCTATAAGTTTTGGAGGCACTAGCTACATATTGTCCAGTATTTTTATTAAATGCACATATATTATCCCTTGTATCTATAGTATAGATGTAATTTGCATCTACATACATCTCACCTATACCACCAGAATTGAGAGGATAAGGGGCACCGCTTAAATTTATTCGTACAGGAGTAGAAAATGTCCTAGGCTGATAATTAGGATTGGGATTCCCATTTGGCAGATATGGAGGTTCATCTTTTTTGTTAATATTGGGGATAGACACACTCACTTTATAGACTTGACCACCTGAACCATAATAGATGTCATTTGCATAACTGGCAACATCATATTCTAGTCCAGGTCCACTAAAAGTAGAAAATTCATAATAACCATTTGCAAAGACATTTAATCTACTAAACATCACCATAAACAAGATAGAAAACAGTACAAATAAAAATTTCTTCATTTTTTCCTCCTCCTTTTTGAGTTTATGTATCTTTATAAATGTTTATCACCCCCCTTATTGGTTGGATTGAAAGCTTAAACAATATAAAAGCAATAGTAATACCAATCAGATGTGTTAAGCATAAAATTACATTTTATTCAGGTATTATATAACAATATATCCTTTAAATTTAAAAAAGAATGGTGCATATCAACCATTTTAGTTGTTAATTGGGTGGATATGACGCAACGAAGTTAAGAATTTAGGCAGGTTGCATAGTTATGCCATACTTTTTCATACGATATCGAAGGGTATTTCTTGTAATACCTAAAAGATTGGCAGCCTTAACTTGATTCCATTTTGTCTGTCTTAACGCCTCTAATATCAATCTTTTCTCATGGCTAAATAGATCAAATCTATTTAGATGCGTACTGATATGTGACTCATGTGATAATGTATATGCAGTTAAAATTTCTGAAGGAATATCTTCAACAGTAATCTTTTTGTGTTTTAGTTTTAAGATCATACGCTCTAGAACATTCTTTAATTCTCTTACATTCCCTGGCCATCTATATTGTTTGAAGATATCTAATACCTTAGTTTCGATTATAGGGATTACCTTGTTAAAGGTAGTACACAATTGCTTTAAAAAATAGTTAATCAAACAAGGGATATCATCGATCCTCTCCCTTAATGGTGGGATATGAATATGAAATGCATTTAGGCGATAATATAGATCTTGTCTGAATCTTCCTTTTTTTATCAGTTTATTTAGATCTTGATTTGTAGCAGAGATTATCTTGACATCACAAGAAATAGGTTTACCTCCTCCAACAGGAGTTACCATTTTTTCTTCCACCACATGAAGTATTTTAGGTTGTAAAGATAAAGGCATATCACCAATTTCATCTAAAAATAATATTCCACCATCTGCTTCAATAAACCGACCTATTGCATCATTAATAGCACCTGTAAAGGATCCTTTTTTATAACCAAATAATTCACTTTCTAAAAGCTCTCTGGGAATAGCAGCACAGTTTACCTTTATAAAGGCTTTATCTCTTCGATTACCCTTGCTATGGATTATTCTAGCGATTAACTCCTTACCTGTTCCAGTTTCTCCTGTTACAAGCACTGAGGTATTAGTGTCTTGAACAATAGCAATATCATTAAATATCTCTTGTATTACTTTAGATTTTCCTATAAATTCATAGCTTGGTAACAGTGATCTTTTATCTTTTTTATTATATGTATCTGTTAGAAGTCTTTTAATCTTTTTAAGGTTAAAAGGTATAGTTAAATAATCAATAGCTCCATTTTTGATAGCTTTAACTGCGGAAGAAATATTACCTTTTAAAGTAAAAATGACTATTGGTGTATTAAGAGCATAGTTATGTTTTAGTTTTAATAGATGAAATCCACCATTTTTGTTGGATATATTTTGTTCTGCAAATATAAAATCAGGATTACAATTCAGCCACTTTTCTACCCCCTCTTCCAAATCAGTAGCTATAATAACCCTGTGACCCTCTTTTATAAGAAGGTTATATAGAGAGAGATAGTGTTCCCTGTTATTAGTAATAATAAGAATTTGATACGATTTCATATTATGTTGTAATTTCAAGTTAAAAAGATTAAGTTAAAGAAGTATTTTTAATTTATTAGATCCCCCATTATTTATAAAAGCAAAAAACATACCAAATGATATGCTCTTTTAGTTGAAGTTATTGGCTATAGGTATTTTAATTTTTACGATAGAGGTCCTTAGTGGAAAAAATTTTCTACTTTAAAGGAAAAAGTTTTCCACTTTAAGTAGAAATTTTTTTCTTTAAATTTAGCTTTTTGATTTTAGAGTATCTTTTAAAAAAGGGACTATACAATGGACTATGAAGAGGCTATTTCTTACATATCTAAATTTCAGTTTCATGGGTTT
>CAZODM010000114.1:0-4267 GCA_964578585.1 uncultured Desulfobacterales bacterium
ATTCTTCCCTATCATACTCTCTAAACTTATGGATAACTCTGAATTTCCAGGGAAAACCTTTAAATGTAAGGCAATGACAAATAGAAATATTAAAACTCCTAAACAACTAACCTACTTTATTAAAGTAAATGTAAATAATTATATAGCTACTCCAATTAAAAGCGCAGGCTCTGGTGTATTATCTGCTATGTTACAAACTAATGCTATCATAGAAATACCTGAATATATAAATGAAATAGAATATGGTGATATTATAGAATGTAATCTAATAGGATAAAAATTATGAAAAAAATATTATCAATATGTCCATATTGTGGATTAGGTTGTAGATTTATTATTAATGTAGAAGGAGATAATATTACTGGTATTGAATTATATAGAAATGAAATCAATAATGGTAAACTATGTCCTAAAGGTATAACAGCTATAGATTTTATAAATAATAAAAATAGACTTAATACACCACTAAAACTAGTAAATAATAAACATATATCAATCAGCTGGGATATAGCATTAAATGAAATATCAAATAAATTAACAAATATTATTAAAAACTATGGCTCTAATGCTATAGCTTTCCTAGCAAGTGCTAGGTGCTCTAATGAAGAAAACTATCTTCTACAAAAGATAGCTAGATTATTAGGAACTAATAATATAGATCACTGTGCAAGACTATGCCATTCATCAACTATCGCTGGATTATCTCAGACATTAGGAGCTGCAGCACAAACAGGAACATTTAATGATATATTAGATACAAATTTATTATTAATATGGGGATATAATCCAGCGGAAACACATCCAGTAATAATGAATTATATACTTAAAGCTAAATATAAAGGTACTAAAATAATAGTAGCAGATCCTAGAAAAACTAAAACTACTTGGTTTGCTGATATACATTTAGATTTAAATTCTGGTACTGATGTATATTTAATAAACACAATTATAAATCTTATAATAAAATTAAAATTATATAATGAAAAATTTATATATCTAAAAACTAAAAACTTTAAACAATTAATTAACTCAGTAAAATCCTATAATTTAGAACATGCTGAAAAAATAACAGGCATACCAAAACATATAATATATAAAACTGCTATAACATTCGCTACTGCTAAAAAGGCTATAATAATGTGGGCCATGGGAATTACTCAACATATAACAGGAACTAATAATGTAATAGCTCTATGTAATTTAGGTCTACTGTGTGGATACGTAGGCAAAAAAGGTTGTGGAATATTTCCTATGAGAGGACAAAATAATGTACAAGGTGCATGTGATATGGGAACATTACCTAATGTCTTCCCAGGATATTTAAAAATAAATGATACTAATGCTAAAAAGTTATCTAAGTTATGGCATAGTAATAATATCTCAGCTAATCCAGGACTTACTATCCAGGAGATATTTGAAGCTATATCGAAAAAAAAGATTAAAGCACTTTATGTAATGGGTGAAAACCCTGCTGTTAGTGATCCTGATACTTCACATGTAATAAAAACATTAAAATCTTTAGAATTACTTGTAGTACAAGATATTTTCTTGACCTCAACTGCAAAATTAGCACACTATGTATTACCTGCTGCACTGTATGCAGAAAAAGAGGGTTCTTTTACCTCTAGCGAAAGAAGAGTCCAATGGAATTTTAAAGCAGTTGAACCACCAGGTAAAGCAAAACCTGATTGGGAGATGCTATGCTTATTGGGGAAAAAATTACAATTACCTCAAATGAACTATAACTGTATAGAAGATATAACTATAGAAATATCTAATATTATACCAAATTATAAAGGCATAACACCTACTAGACTAAAAGAAAAAATAAATGGACTAAAATGGCCATGTCCACATATAAGACATCCAGGAACTGATACATTACATCAAATAAAATTTGCTACTCCAGATGGAAAAGCGCACTTTGTCCCTACCAACTTTACTTTTCCAAGAGAAGAAACAACTACTAACTTTCCGTTTACTCTAACAACTGTAAGAATCGTAGGACAATATCACACTATGACAATGACAGGAAAGAGCAAAAGTATAATGAAGAGATGGAAAGAACCATTTATCGAAATAAATCCTATCGATGCTAATGATCTCAATATTAAAAATAATGATCAAATTAAAATTATCACTAAAAGAGGTTCATATATTTGCAAAGCTAAAATAACTAAAAACGTAAAACCAAAGATGCTTGCATTACCATGGCATTGGGGAGCTAATTTATTAACCAATAGACTCATAGATCCTTATTCTAAAATACCAGCTTTTAAAATTAATGCATGTAGAATTGAAAAGGTGTAATAAAATGAAGCTTTTTATAAATTTAAATAACTGTATAGCATGTAGAGCTTGTGAAATAGCATGTGAAAAAGAACATAATGGTTTATCATTTATAACAGTTATAGAAACTGAAAGTAAAGCTATACCAATTACCTGTAGACATTGCGAAAAGGCACCATGCCTAGAGAACTGTCCAACTAATGCTATATATAAAGATCAAAATGGTACTATTTTAATAAATCAAGATCAATGTATAGGTTGCTATATGTGCTACATAGTATGTCCTTACGGAATTCCTATTATAGATATTAATAAATCAGTAGCATTTAAGTGTGACTTATGTCAAAAACGTATAAAACAAGGATTAGAACCTATATGTGTAGCTATCTGTCCCACAGAAACTTTAATATTTGATGATCCAAACAACTTATCAATTAACAAAAAAATAACATCTATAAAAAATCTTCTAAAAGGAGATAACAATGCGTTTCGCTTTTCTATGTAGAGATAAACCTAAACAATCTAATAAAAAGATAGCAATTATAGGAGCAGGGCCTGCAGGATTAAGTGCAACAGGTTTCTTAGTATGTCAAGGACATAAAGTACATATATACGATAAGTTACCAGAACCAGGAGGATTAATGTTATTTGGTATTCCAGAATTTAGAATACCAATATCTAGAATTAGAGAAGGATTTGCTGAACTAAGAGATATATTTGGTGTTGAATTCCATGGTAGAACTAAAATCGTATTTGGTAATAAACAAGATGAAGGTGATAGTTTTATTAGTGAATTTATCGAGTTTGATCAATTAGCTAAAGACTTTGATGCTGTACTAATAGCTACAGGCACATGGAAATCAATAATGCCTAAAATAGAAGGTATTGAACTAGATGGAGTTTTTCCTGCCTTAAGCCTCTTATTTAAGATAAAATGTGCAAGGCTAGGTTATCTAGAATGGAATAAAGTCACACCTATAAAAGATAAAACTATAGTAATCATAGGGGCAGGACATACTGCTGTAGATGTAGCAATAGAAGCTATAGCCTTAGGAGCATCTAAAATATATATGTGTTATAGAAGGACAATACTTGAGTCACCTGCTGGCTATCATGAAATAAACTTTTTAATAAATAGAGGAGTAATATGGAAAGAACTTACTATACCTAAACGTATAATTGGTAAGAATAATCAAGTTAAAGCTTTGGAATTACAACAATGTAAATTAAGCAAACCAGACGAGAAAGGTAAAAGATATCCAATTCCTATAGATAATCAATTTATAACTTTACCTACTGACTATATTATATATGCTATAGGACAAAAACTAACTCCTCCATTTCAACAGGATGTAGATATTAAATTAGATGATTGGGGTAGAATTATAGTCGATAATCTACATATGACATCAAGATCTGGTATATTTGCCGCTGGAGATATTGTTATAGGACCATCAAAGGTTGGTAGGGCTATACAAGATGGCTTATATGCTGCTGAAGGAATTAATTATTGGCTACAAGGAGAATCACTATGAAAAAGGTGTTATTTATAGACTATAATAAATGTATTGGTTGCGAGACATGTCAAAGTGTATGTGAATTTATCCATAAAGGAAAAGCTTTTATTAATATATTCCAGACTTCAACCGGATTGTCCATACCTATAACATGCCATCACTGTGAAAATGCACCTTGTTTAAATATCTGCCCTACTAAAGCTATATATAAAGATGAAGATGATGCAGTAATTATAAATACAGAAAAATGTATAGGCTGTTATATGTGTCTAGCAGTTTGTCCTTTTGGTATCCCAAGCTTTGATATAAGAATTGGCGCTATGAATAAGTGTGATATGTGCGCAGACAGAAGAGGACGTTCCCTTGCTCCTGCCTGTAGTGAAATGTGCCCTTGTGTGGCTATATTTTTTGGTGAACCTCAAGCCCTTGAACAAACAATCAAAGCAAAAATTGCGGAAGAA
>CAZODM010000115.1:0-4266 GCA_964578585.1 uncultured Desulfobacterales bacterium
GTAGATATGGTTAGAGATGCTAAGTTTAAAGGAAGTGGCAGGAGATAAGATTTTATTTTAGTTAGTTCATAAAAAATTAAGTAGCGAAAATAAAAGGATTTTGTACTAGGAAAAATCAAAACTGCTAACAGTTAAACTAAAATTTAGTTGACAGATAATAACTATAATATAGTAATCAATATAATAATCTAGTAATCCTATTGAAATAATATAAATAATGTTTTTAGTCTGTGTTAATTTTTTATTTTAAATTAATTCTTTATTTTATGGGTAGGGGTTAAGTAACGAGTTCTATTATTACACAACAAGAGTTGAAGTTTTAACTAAGTAGTGATAATTATCCGAATATGTTATACTCCTGCTACCAACTAATATATGGCAGGGTGTAGCTTATTAAGCCTGATTGTCCTAAATGCGGCTCGCCACAAACGGTTAAAACAGATTTCTTTGTAACCGTCAAAGATAATACAAACAGCGTAGACATCAATTTACATAAACTACTCCGAAGGATTGTCATTTAATACTATTGCTAAACTTTTAATGTCTCTACTCTATAATAGTTTGCCCACTTTCAGCACAAGAGCATAGTTGGGTAAAAGGAGTAAAAGAAATACTGGATCCGACTATGTCCCTATTTGCCAGATCTTACATAACACGAATTAATATCATTACTTGGTTAAGATCTTCATTTTTAATTCCTAAATACTATAAGATATGAAGTGGTCTCTTTTTTAGGCAGTAACTCCAGCAATTAAAACCCAAACTGCTCTCACAACTTTAAAAGAGAAAAAATTTTAATCAGATTACATCTAAATTTAGTATTTATTTTCTACAAACGAGTCCTTACTAAGGTGTCTATATATGCTTGTATAGCTAGAAGCATCGATTCTGGGCTAGATCTACTCGTCTATAGCCAAATAACAATACTTTTTGAAGATAGGCTAGGATGAGATCTTACACAGATATATGGATACTAATAATATAAAAAGGAATTACCTAAATAAAATTGTAAGTTAAACTTTGATAAAATAATTACCGATATTAGGAGTAGCAATGAAATAAATAAGTTATCTAAATTAAATGGCTTTTCAAAAAGAAAATAAGAAAATAATAACAGGATTGATATCCTTGGTGAGGAGAAAAGAGATTGTGTCTAAACTTAAGGTATTACCTCCTCTTCCTGCAGTAGTACATGAGGTGCTTTCAATTTTATCTGAAGACCCTAATTCTATTATAAGACTTGAACAAACAATTAGACATGATCCTATATTAACTTCACAACTTTTAAAATTAGCAAACTCCCCTGCTTTTTTCCCGAGGACTCACATTGATACTGTTCATAGAGCAATTGTATATCTTGGCTTTCAAGAAGTAAAAAATCTGTGTCTTGGACTAGCTATTTTTGGTGTATTTAAAAAGATAAAAAGTGCTCAGGGATTTGATGAACATAGCTTTTGGACTCATTCTATGGCAACCGCTATAATGAGTAGGCTATTAGCACTTGAAGCAGGAGAGAAGGAGCCAGAAATATTCTTTACTGCTGGGCTATTACATGATTTAGGAAAACTAGCATTAAATGTGTGCTTCCCTGCTCAATTAACAGCTATTATTGCTCTAGCAAAAGACTCTGAGTGGCCTATGATTGAAGCAGAAAAATATTTTGGATTACCTCATACTGTAATTGGAGGGTGGCTTGCACGATCATGGAACCTACCCTCAACATATGTAAAAGTTATTACTACTCACCATTTAAGCCCTAAGCATCCTAAGTGGGACAGACTAACAGGAATAATCCAATTAGCTGATTATATGTCTCACAAGACAGGAATGGGGTTTTTAACTTCTCCCAAATTAAATTTAGAAATCTTATGTTATAAACTTGCAATCAGTAAAGATTCTGTAGATGACATTATAGAACAGATAGGATTTATGGAAGATATTGCACAAACTGTAGAAGGAATAATTAGTACAATAATCAGCTAACATTTATCTACCTATATCTACCTACACTACTTTTGTACTTCATTATCTTTAGATAAGTTTACCAACAATTGACAAATCTAGTTACCTATGTTAGTGAGTGAAAAGGTGAATTTTCTTGTAAATCGATCCATTAGATTAGTAACATCGGGAGAGGGGGAGATGAAAAGGGTTTTGCTTATATGGCTGATATTTTCTATAGGGGCTATATATTTTTTATGTCCTCATAATAAAGTTATTGCCCAAAAATTTAATAAAAGAAAATTATATACAAAGATTAAAACTCTCCTAATCCCTTTTATCGAAAATAAAGGACAATTAGATAAACAAATTCTTTACTATGCCAAAACTTTTTCTGGTTCGGTCTTTATTAATAATAAAGGTGAAATTGGTTATATAATCTCTGGTAAAAACGATGGCGCTTATTTAAAAGAAAAATTTATCAATGCCACTATTTCAGAAAAACAAATACATGCAGAGGGGAAAAGTAAAACAAAGATCAATTATTTTCTTGGTAAAAGAAACCAAAAATGGCTAAATAATGTAGCTACTTATAATATGGTATCCCTTGGACAAATATATAATGGTATAACACTAAAAGTCAAAGCATATAGCCACAATATAGAAAAGTTATTTTATATATCTCCCAAATCTAATCCTTCTCAAATTTTAGTACAAGTTGTAGGAGCTAATAAGTTAAAAATAACTAAATCTGGTTCGTTAGAAATAATTACCAAAGAAGGAATAGTTCAATTTAGTCCTCCAAAGGCATATCAGATCATAAACAACCATAAAAAGTTTATTAAAGTCTCTTATATAATAGAACCTAACAATCAATATAGATTTAAGCTGGGTCGTTATGATAAAAATAAAGAAGTTGTAATAGATCCATTTATTGGTAGCACGTTTTTAGGTGGAAAAAACTGGGATGAAATAAATTCTATAGTAATAGGTCCTTATGGTAATGTATATGTGGCAGGAGATACACAATCTCCACTTTTCCCTGTTAATTCAACAGGTTATAATCCATCTTTTAACTGGACAAATTCTACTGATGCATTTATAGTAAAGTTAGATGCCAACTTAACTACTCTTGAAGCTAGTACTTTTCTGGGTGGTGGTAGTGAAGATGTAGCTACTGCACTTACTATAGATTCATCATCTGGTAATGTTTATGTAACAGGTTGGACCTGTTCTTATGATTTTCCTATACCTTCTAAAAAAGCTTATGAATATAATTATAATGGAACTAAAGACGGATTTGTAACATGTTTAAGCAGTGATTTATCTACACTTAATTATTCTACCTATATAGGTGGAAATGGAACAGATGTTCCTACAAGTATTGCTATAAGCGGTACAGGAGATATATATATAACTGGTTATACCTGCTCACCCAATTTTATACCTCGTCAGCTACAGAAATATTATTCATATGGTTACGACAGCAGCCTAAATGGTACAGAAGATGCTTTTGTTGCTATATTAGATCCAACACTTACTAATTTAATAACTGCTAGTTACTTAGGTGGTAATCAATCCGATAGTGCACAATGTATAAAATTTGATAGTTTAGGAAATGTATATGTTGTAGGATGGACTAGTTCACCAGATTTTCCAGTAACTGCTGGAGCATATGATACATCTTTTAAAGGAAAAGAAGATGCCTTTATCGCTAAATTAAATGCTACTACATTAACACCTATAAATGCTACATACTTAGGAGGTAGTATTGCACAAGAGGCTACTTCTTTGGCAATAGATAATAATGGTAGTGTATATGTAGCAGGATGGAGTTGTTCACCAGATTTTCCAACTAAGTTTGGTGCACAAAATGCATTTGCTGGTTGCGATGATGCATTTGTTGCAAAATTAAGTGGAAATTTATCTAGTTTAATTGCATCAACATTTATAGGTGGTGAATTCTATGATGGTGCATTTTCAATTGCTTTAAATAGTCTTGGAGATGTCTATGTTACAGGAGTTACAGGATCAAAAAGATTCCCTATAAATTCAAATTCTTATGATATCTATTTAGGTGGAACAGAAGATGCTTTTATTGCTAAATTAAATAATACTTTAAATAACATATTACAAATTACATATATTGGTGGTAGCGATGAAGATTGGGCAAGATGTGTTACTGTGGACAACAGTGGTAACGTATATATAGCTGGTTGGACGTGTTCTTACAACTTTCCTGTAACAACTAATGCTTATGATAATAGCTACAATGGCTCAGGATATTTAGCTGATGCCTTTGTGTCTAAGCTAGATGCAAATCTT
>CAZODM010000116.1:0-4263 GCA_964578585.1 uncultured Desulfobacterales bacterium
GCAGATATCCCATACAAGTATAAATACCTGGCTCTGCAAACACATCTGCAGAGGGCGTAATAAATAAGATCTCTGCCCCTTTCCTATTAAAGGTGGGCTCTATTTTAATTCCTGTGATATCATAGATATCCTCACACAAAAACTCAATGTTATCCTTAAATGTGTGAGGTAATAATCCCATATGGTTACCTGTACGGAAGCTATTTGAGACCGGCCCCATAATCCAATTGATGTTAATACCGATCTCAAGAAGCAGCTCCCTAGCAATCATTGTAATCTCAGCGGTATCTATACCATAGGGGCAAAAAACTGAGCATCTACGACACTCAGTACACTGGAAGAAGTAATAAAACCATTCTTTAATAACATCATAAGTAAGCTTTCTACCGCCTGCCAATCTCCCAAGGATTTGACCTGCCTTGGTAAACTCACCCCTATAGATAGAACGCAACAACTCTGCCCTTAATACGGGCATATTCTTGGGGTCACCAGAACCAATAAAATAGTGACATTTATCAGCACAGGCACCACAACGTACACATATGTCCATAAACACTTTTAAGGAACGAAACTTATGTAACCGATCCCTAAAGGCCTCAAGGACAATATCCCTCCAGTTATCTGGAAGCTTCCAGTCTTCATCATCTGGAGACCATTCCCTCGGGAAGGGCAGGTCTAACGCCTTTACATTTTCAGGCCTTCCTGCATAACACCAGGTGCCTGGCTTAAACACAACCTCTCGATCCATCCACCATTCACGTGGTGGCCTATGATCAATCTGTAATAGTTCTTGTGGCTTAGGAGTTTTAGCTGCCATTTTTTTATTCCTTCTCCACTGGTATTCCTGCCTGTTTCATAAATTCTCTAAACTCTTCCTCATACTCCTCATAAGGATGTGTTTTGACAGGATAGTTCCAAGGATTAATGTGTCTCTTATACCTATTGTTGTTAGCCATATTCCTTGTTGGGCTCAAGAACACGCCGCCCATATGCATAAGCTTACTAAACGGGAAATAGGCAAAGAGACAACTTACCAGGAAGATATGTACAAAGAATATTGTACCAATATCTTTAGCTGGTGCATGGGGATGGAAACTTACAAGCCCCATCACCAACTCTTTTACACCAACAATGTCTGTTCTTAAGAAATATCTCATTAACATACCAGAACAGACTATAGATATAATAAGGAAAAGCGGGAAATAATCTGCTGGTAAGGATATATAGCGAAGCTGTGGGATAAACAATCTACGACACAACAAGAATAACAACCCCGCCAAAATCGTTAAATCTGTCATATAAAGCTGCGGCACACCAATCTCAAAAATAGAATCTAAATGATCTAAAAATTCTATTGGACCAGGGATTGGTACTGTAGCAAGCCTAATATGACGAATTAAAATTATCAAAAAAGACCAATGGAACAACAATGCAAAAGCCCACAACCATTTTGTTGGGCTATAACGTAAAATAGGTGTTCCATCAGGCAATTGACGAAAATCTATTCTCTTGTTGCGAAATAGAGATCTAAAGCAAAGCACCTCTAATGCCATACGGACAACCACTTCACCTGTAGTAAATGGATTGTCCCACCTACTCTGCTTAAACCAAGGCAGACTCCTTTGCTGTCCGGCAGTAGTTGGAATCCTAAAAGGCACAGGAGATTGTGCCCAATATATAACTCGCCATATAAAACCTATAACAAATATGGCAAATGCAGCATAAGGAACCACTACCCCAAACAGCATGTGAAGCCCTGCCACCTTGACACCCAAAATGGGTATCGCTATGAGCACCAGGACCACTATTAGGGGAAAGATAACTCTAGACATTTACAACCTCACTTCACTCCATAGTGTATAGTTTTAAAAATTGCTAATGCCTCTGCTCCTCACTACGTGAACCAACCAAATCAATTTGTTCACGCAGCTTTCTCATTTGACGAAGAGACAGAGCAGCACTTGGACAACTTGCTCCTTCCAATTGTAAAAATGGTCTCCTTTTTATCTCTTCCACCTTAAGTTGGAAGAGTTTTTCTCTACAGCCCATGTATATATCAAACGCTAAAAGCGCTAGCCTATCTATTTTGGACTCTACATCCAAAAGCTCTGCCATTAACCTAGCATTTTCATTAAGCTGTTTAGATAATACTTCTCGAATTACCTTCTTTAATTCAAACACGAAAGCTACTGCATCCCCAGGCATAAAATCCTGAACAGCCCTAACCCTTAAAATACTATCTAAAAACTCCTCTACCCCTTCAGAAGGCTCTTCATTAATTAACTCTTTTACTAATCCTTCAATCCCACGATTTATTCTAAACCCCACAGGATTAGCAAAAGCATCTTTTTTATTCCTTAAGAACTTAGCGCCATCTTCTGGATAGGAATCATAGACCTTATCTATCCACTTTTTAACAATCGCATGATAATGAGCTTCGAGCAATTCATAAATATTACTTCCTGAACTGCTCCTTTTTCTTCCAAACATTAGTAAAGCTGCCTCCTTAATACAGCCATATAAATGAATCTTGATTCGTATTGTAAAAATTCCTATCCATGTACTCTAATCTAATCTAACCACCTACGCAATATCTAATTAATTACTTTAACTTCTACTTGTCAATCCCCTAATCTCAGTTATATGTGCCTTTTTTTGGGGCCCCAAAAAATTTATCTAATTTTAAATTATTCTAAGACACACTTAACTGAATAGGGGTTCATTATTTTACAGTCTTGGTGTTCTATAGACAAAATAATTCATGATGTCAAGTTTCTATCCACATTTATTAGAAGCATTTTTTAATTTTTTATAAAAATATTATCAATAAAAACATAATATTTTCAATAGGACACACAAAATCTTTCAAAAACTCACAATAATACTATACAATAATATTTGATACTTTTTATTTTTTAATCTTTTTTATTCTCTAGAGCACATGCTACTTTAATATAATATTCTTTTATCTTTTTTATATCATCTTCATACATAGAAACAGGCCAAACAGCCCCGCATTTATTACAAACCACCTTTGCATTACAACACTTACCTATTAATTCTGCTCTTGCTCCGCATGCAATACAATAAAGCTTTGGCTCACCTTCATCTATTTTTTGATTATTTCTCTCATCTCTCACAAATTTGACTCCAAAAATTTTTCATATATGGTACTTATATTTTACTCAAATTATGTTAGGCTTAGCAATAAAATACAAGGAGGGAACTTGTGGGAAATAAAAAAGACTCTGTATCTCTTGAAAAGATGATAGCTGATTTAGAAAAAGAACTAAAATCAAACCCAAAATCTGTTATTGCACACCATAGACTTGGTTTAGCATATTGGAGGGCAGGACGTATAGATGACGCAATAGAAACCTTTAAAAAGGCCCTTGTTATAGATCCACATTCATTCGAAATAAGAATTAATTTAGGTACTATTTATTTTCAAATAGGACAGATAGAAAAAGGAATCGAAGAGAACAAAGAAGCATTAAAAATTTACCCTAATGCAGCAGAAGCTATGGCTAATATTGGAGCCGCTTATATACAGCTAGAAAACTGGGAAGAAGCAGAAAAATATTTTAAACAAGCACTTAAGATCAAACCAGAAATGATACCTGCTCTTACAAATCTTACAACTGTATTAGTTGAACTACAAGATTTTGATGGAGCAATAAAGTATGCCCAAAAAGCTGTAAGCTTAGCGCCCACATTTGGGCTTGCCCATAATAATTTAGCTGTTGCTTATTATTATAAAGGCGAAATTGAAAAGGCAAAAGAACACGTTAAAAGGGCTGAAGAACTTGGATATCAAGTAATGGATGAATTCAAACAGAAATTAGAAAAAGCTCAAGTTGAAAAATAATCTCTAGGAGAACCTGGGAATGTCTTCTAAATTTTTAGCTCAAGTTGTAAAGTGTCCCTTTTGTGGCAATAGGATAGAACAGCCTAAAGAGATGGAACCAAGAAGACTGGGAGATTTCTCATACGGAAGTTGTATGTGTGGAGCAGTATATGTGTGTGATGAAACAGGACATAACATTGGCTCAGCAATGATCGAAGCCTTAGGGTTTGCCTGTAAAGATGACTGGGATCTTGCTTGGGCACTTATGCCTGATGAAGATTACAAAGATGCTCAAATTGAAAAATATGATCTTCAAACTAATATGATATATCCTTCAGGAAAAACAAGCGATGGACGTTTCGTACGAGGAGTTTTAGTATTTATACGATTAAACGACGATATACTCGAAGCACAAG
>CAZODM010000117.1:0-4254 GCA_964578585.1 uncultured Desulfobacterales bacterium
GAGGCTATAAGCACAAGAGCTATAAAAACTACAAAAGCAATTAAAAGATAATATATGACTTTGAAGAGCTTTGTCATTTGTTGGTTTAAATGAAAATTTAGAACTATTTTTCCCTCCGTGTGTCCCCCGAGCTTACAGCTCGGGGGGTAAATTAGATTTTACAAATTGCTAATATCTACTTAACTCTCTCCTCCTGTGTAAGTATTAGTAATTGTACATGTTAGAGTTTCTCCTTCATCAAGAGTTACACTATCACCCAAGTTTGCTGGACATCCGTCACCAGTTATGCTTGTGAAAGAATAATTAGTAACATCAGCCTCATCAATCACATAAGCTTGATTTGAATTAACAGGTTCTGATAATCCAGATGAAACTGGATTTCCATCAATTGTCATACTGAAATATTGTGGTTGACCAGCATAAGGACCTCCTACTACCGTTTTGTAAAGTCTGATATTTGACTGAGCATCAACATTTTCAATAGTACACACTGCATTTCCATCTGCTGTAATAGTTACATCTCCATTTGCGTCACAAGCGCCAGTGTTTGTTTGATCATACACACCAACTCCTTGATTTGCTGTCTCTATAACAGTATGGTTTCCAACTGATAATGTGTAGGTTTGTCCGAAAGTTTTAGCAACTCCATCTATAAAGAGATTAAAACTGCTAACATCTTCGTTTCCTCCTTTATTATTTGTTACAACTTTATTAACTGTCAATGTTCCAGTTTTCATTGTGTTTGTAATTGTACATGAAGCACTACCATTTGCAGGAACTGTTACATTTCCATTTGCATCACAATCATCACCGCCAATTACAGATGTGTAGTCATTATAAGGTCCTTCAGATACTACATAACTCCCTGCTGAGAATAACGTAGACACACCATTGTTAACTCCCTTCTCAATTGAATTTATATCAGTAACAAATAAGTCAAAACTATTCTCATCCGCATCACTTCCAACTACAACCTTATTAACTGTTAATGTTCCAATAGTTGTATAAGTATTTGTAATAGTACAACTTACGCTTCCATCAGCAGGAACTGTTATTGCTCCACCATCACAACCATCACCATATGAAGCCGTATAACCATCTACATTATCTTCTGTTACTGAATAAGTTCCAGCAGCAAATGATTCTGCTACACCACTTAGCACAGGCTCAGCTCCAACCATAAGGTTAAATGAATTTGGTTTATTAGCGTTAGGACCACCAACTACATTTTTAGTAATTGTTACATTTCCAGGTTTAAGCGTATTTATCAATGTACATGTTGCATTTCCATTTGCAGGAACTGTTACTTGTCCATTTGGACAATCAGTGCCATATTCTTGATCATAATCTGGATAATTTCCCTCAGTTACATTATGAGCTCCTGCAGACAATGTTACAGTATTACCATCACTGTATGGGGTTGTTCCACCATCTATAAAAAGCTCAAAATCTCCAGCCGCCAATGTTCCTCCATAAACCTTTTTTATCAAAGTAAGATTTCCTTCTTGTGGCGGATTGCAAAGAAATTTTTCGTTGTGTCTTGACTGCTCTACTGAAAAAGTTACATCTGCAACAACTCCGTCTGTTTGTGATGCGTTTCCTATACTTGCTCCATTACAAGCTATTCCTGTACCTCTATCAAGAGGACCATTAGTTCCTATATTTCCTTGAAAATCTTGATCTACAGGAATAAGAGCCAAATCTCCCTGACACCACGCTTTTCCTATGTAATAAGTCTCTCCTGGGTTAAGCGGTGAACCATTTTCCAAAACTCCGCCCCGAGAATCTGCAAGCGTAAGAGTTGGGCTGTCTGAGATGCCTTGGATTGAATTTTCCCAGAAGACACTTTGTTCCTCGTCTGTTTCCAAAACATTATCTCCATCATCTTTCCAGAAAACAAAGTTAAGTTCATTTTGTAATTCTCCTTGGTTATCACCAATAGTAGAATCTACAAGAGCCTCTGGTTCTGTTTGAGGATTATTTTCTAGAGTTGCTGTTACTGTAAGGTCCAAACATGCCCACGCCGGGTTGTTTTGAACTTTCAAAGATATAGTATCTTCTCCAACATCTCCAGGTTTTAAGTCTGAAAATTTAAAGAAATACTTTCCTAAAAGATCACTTGGGTCCCAAGATGTTTCCTTACTGTAGACAAGATCGCCATCTGCATTTGTTATATAACTTTCGTTGTCAACTTTAAGGTCTATAATTCCAGCTGTGAAAGTGTTCCCTGTTGATGTTTCGGTATTTGTAAACCACGCACCGGTAACTCCGACAACAGCGACACCCACAAACGCAAGTATAGATAAGCTTAATAATATTTTTTTCATAATCTTTAAAAATTAATTAAATAATAACTTATAAAATTTTATTTAATTAATTTATTTTTAATCCTGATTTATTGTCAAGTTTTACTTCTGAACATTTAAAGTCTGTGTTGTTTCTTACTTGCACTGCGTATACCGTCATGTCAGCTGAGAATTTATCAGTTTGTACTACATCGCCCATTCCTCCGCCATCGCAAGCTATTGTTCCATTTGCTCCGTCAACTGTTTGGTCTCCCGCACACCATGCGATATAGATTTCTCTTGTTTGGGTGTTTGTTAAAGGTAGCCCGGTATCTGAGTCTGCAACAGTAACATTATTAAGCGTATCTAATGTTACACCGTCTAAATCTGTAAGCGCAACATCATCAGCTGCTTTATATACTCCATCACCATTATTATCTTGCCATACAAATACTTCTATATTTTGCGCAAGCTCACCATCATAAATTCCATTATCTGTTGTATCTCCCGCAATAAGCTCAGGATCAATCGGAGTATTTTCGTCATTTACTTTGTTAGTTACCAAAAGACAAGCCCATGCGTCGTTGTCACCAACATGCAGACTTAAATTCCTCCAGCCACGATCAGCCGGTTTGATGTCGTCAAAGTTGAAAAACTCCTCATCTGTTAAATTTACCGGTTCCCATCCTTCAAGTGAATCACTATTGTAAACAGCTCCTTTGCTGTCTACCGTAAGATCAATAGTTCCTGCGGTAAATACATTCCCTGTAGATACTTCCGTATCATTATAAAAGGCAATGGTTCCACCAATAGCAGCAGCTCCAACGGCAACAATAGCAACTAAACTAATTAATATTTTTTTCATATGTTATCTATTTAGACTATTTTTTACAAAAATTTTATTAAAAATTATTATAAAAAATAAGACTATATGTTAATTCCAGAAAATTAAGCTTACTCCTCAGATATCAGAGGAGTAAGCTTTGCCGTTAGAATGTTTTACCTGGGTTATTTCTTCTTTGTACAACATTGAACTCAAGATCTGCTTGTAAAGTATCACTTTGTACTTCATTGCCTGTTTGAGCTGGAAGACTCCAGTCTACACCAACATAGTAAGTTGTGCTTCCAACCAACCTTCCGTCTTCTGCTATACCTTGACATATTTTATAAGTTGAAGTGTCTCCCTTAATTCCTGTTTGTCCGTCTCCATCACTGTCTGTATTATTACAAACATTATCAGTATCAAGTATTGCTCGGTAAGCGCTCAAAGCATCCCACATATTTATTGTATTTGGACTTGAACCAATAACTGACTGAGTAATAAATATCTCATTACCATTTTTTATATTATCGCCCTCTTCTGAGTCTATACTTGTATTATTTTGAAATCCAGCGATTGATCCATCATCTATCCACGCTGAACTTAACAAAGTATTGTCAAGTTCTCCGTCTGCCTCTGTGTCCCCAGGTGTCTTTCCAATGCAATCTGCATCAGCAGCAGTTTCTGTCTCAGGTTCTGTACATGTATTGCCGTTTGCAACAACATTTTTGATAATAATTCTTCCCCACGCGTCATTGTCATACACATGAAGTGAGATTGTATTTTCTCCAAAGTCTCCAGGTTTTAGGTCTGTGTATTGGAAGAATTTTTGTCCTGCTCCAAGGTCTGTTTCTGTCCATGAATTGTCACAAGATGCCCCTTCTGCTGGAAATTGATAAGGGTCTGTCTCAAAAGGCCCTTTTCCCTCATATTGCCATGAATATTCATCGCTATTGTTAGCAACACAAATCATTCCATTATAATGCGCTGTGCTGTCAATCTTTAAATCAATTGAACCTGCTGTAAATGTATTTCCTGTTGATGTTTCTGTGTCTGTGAAAAATGCTGTTGTTGCTCCGGCTGCAATTACGCCGACAAGAGCAAGCATTGATAAACTTAATAAAATCTTTTTCATACTTTTATTATAGA
>CAZODM010000118.1:0-2038 GCA_964578585.1 uncultured Desulfobacterales bacterium
CACTCTCTCCACGCATCGCCTGTCCAGAGAGGGGTTAGAGTATTGAAAGTTACTTTTATTGTTTTCATCTTTCTCCTCTTTCAGGGCTTTGTTCTGTTATAAGTACACCTTTTTTTATTGATGTAGGATTTGCCTCGCTGATTTTTGTTCCCGGTACGTAAAAAAATCCTTTATTTTCGTTTTCTTCTCTTGGTTTTACCTGTAGTTCTGCTTTCTCCCACGATCTTTCAATCTCAACAAGAAGTTCAATTTTTGATTGTAGGGGCGTATTGCAATACGCCCCTACGGGAAAATAATTTATCAATACGCCGTCTTTTATTTTCCAATCATCTGGTAAAGATTCACCAATATCATCTTTTTTAACAAGTTTCATCTTCCCAAGTCCGTATCTTGCATCTCCGCCAATGTAAATTTCATCAGGCAAACTGCTTTGCTGACTTTCTTCAAGTTGAACAATTCCAGCCCAGTAAAGTTGTCTTTCTTTTTCGTCTTCGTAGTAATCTGCTTTTACGCCTGGTAAGATTATGTTTAGCTCATGCAAGCTTTCATCTATTGCAGTGTTTGTTCGGGAATCTATTGCGGTGGATACAAAAGTATCGACAAACTTTGCTCTGAATTTGTCTTCCGAATAATTGTCAAGATAAAATTTACCTTTTTCAAATTTGGGAAATAAAACACCACTCCCATCTTCATTAAAACAGGGATAAAAGCAGGAAATATTTTCAAATAAATTTTCAAATAAATTTTGATTAGCAGATAAATTGACCCCGTTACGCAGATTATACGCCTTTGTTAAAGCTCCCCACATTGTCCAGCCGGGAATAAAAATCCGTGTTTCATTAATTACACCGTAACTTCCCGCACCTATGTGAATCGGTTGAACTTGCTTAAAAAGAAGTTTATACCATTTTTTACTCATGGTTCTCTTCCTCTTCCATTGCCTTTGCGTGGTATCGTGCGTATATAAGGATTTTTTCTAAAATTTCGCGGAAAAAGAGAAGACCGGATAAGTCTTCGGAAAGATTTTCGAAAAAATTTTGCCAATTATCATCTTGTAGGGGCGCATTGCAATACGCCCCTATGGGTTTTATTTCATCCAGAAAAACATCGCTGATTTTTCGTGACTTTACGTAAACGTAATATGCATAAACGCCGTCGTTTGACAGAACGCCAAGCGCTTTGTCAATCTCATTTTTATATTTCGTTTTATCCGAACCTTTTTCTTTTATTCTTTCAACAATTTGATATCCGATGTTATTTATCAGGGCGTTAAGATTCTGTACCATTGCTTTCACCCCCCGCTTGAATTTTTTGCTTTGCATTCACCGTCTTCAATATCCGTTAATATTTTCATCCTGCCGAATCCTCTTGTTGTCATGCCGCCAATACCAAGCGTTTCATAATATTTTTTAGTATCGTTAAGGGCTTGCCAGATACATTCGCTTGATGGCAGATTGCTTTCTCCTAAACTATTTTTGTCAAAAAGCCTGATTTCACCGTAAAATACAGTTCCCCGTGGAATTGCTTCGGATGTAAAAAGAGCTTTCTCTTTTGCAGCGCCTGTTATTGGGTCAATAGATACTGATGTTCTTACTTCAAGATTGGAATTTATAATTTGCGAGATGAGAGAATCGGGAACGACTATTATGTCATTAACTTCAAACGGCAAATTTTTAATTTTATTTAAATCAATATTCAAACTTTTAACTTCATAGGGTAAATTTAGCCATCCGAGATTTATGTAACCATTTTCTTTTCCTTCCTCTAAATTTTCCTGAGCATAAATGATATTTTGGATTTCGGGAACACTATTTTCATTTTGGGATGAATTGGAATTTTTGGGCGTATTGCAATACGCCCCTACGGATAATTCCTGTAATATTCTTCTGGAAGTTATCCACTTGACCCCTAATCGCGTGTAAACTGGGAAAAAGAGAATGTTTAAGTCTGAAAAGAAAAGCATCCCCTGCCATGATTTGTTGCTTTTTGAATAGCCAAATGCTTTGCAGACAATGCAGTGTCCGCAGTGGCCGGTGTT
>CAZODM010000118.1:2138-4230 GCA_964578585.1 uncultured Desulfobacterales bacterium
ATAATACCGCCATGTTCCTGCAAGAGAACTTCCGGGAATTTTGGGAATTTTTGTTATTGGATCTCTTACAATCGTATTATCAACTCTTCCTATGGTATATCCACCTGTCCCTATGTATATTGGGTCTGTGGCTATGGCGTAAATTTTTTTACATTGTGTAACATCACTCATATTACTCCTCCTCGATATATAAGGGTATAAGGTGTTTTGCCCTTACGATAATGACTTGATTTTGGGTGTATGCGATACATTAGACTATAGTGCTCCCCCCTACGAGAAACAAATTAAAAATTTTCTTCAACATAATATTTATCTAAATCCCATCTCAAAGGATTATTTTGAATATATTCCGCAATCCGCCAATAATCTTGCTCATCACGTATAATATGTTCATAATAATTTCGTTGCCAAACAGGAATTCCAGAAGTATTGTGGATTTTATTTATTTGTTTTGTAACTGCAGATTTAAATCCGCGGATAATTGCACCAATTGTATTTGACGGAGATTTAAATTTTTGTAGGGGCGTATCGCAATACGCCCCTACGGATTCTTCAATAACGATAATCCCATGGATATGGTTTGGCATTATTACAAATTTATCAATTTTGATATTTTGCCGAATCGTTTCAGTTTTAATCCATTCATCTTTTACAATTTTACCGTATTTACTTAAATGCATCTTTCCATCTTTTATCTTACCGAATAAACACTTGTGCTTATACGTACAAATCGTGATAAAATAAAAGCCTTCTTGTGTATAATCATATCCGAGTAAACGAATTGAACGCCTATTGTATTTCTTTTTCATCCGTAATACATGGTATGGGGTGTATGCAATACGTCCCCACGGTTTTATTGGTCATTTTTCTATTCATGTTTTAACATTGTATGCCAGAATTCAAACATATCTATCAACAAAAGGAGTTTTTCTCTAAAATCTTCCGCTTCCATACGCTTCAAATCATTGAAATTTTCAACGCCGAAAATCTCCTTTGCAAAGTCGTTTCTTTGTTCATTACTTTTTAATTCCAGAACATTTACAAATGCAGAAAGCATAAACTGTTTAATGGATTCGTCGTCATTCCAGTCTTCAAGTTTTGAATAGATAAGGGAGACAAGTTTTTGAAGTTTTGATGAAGATTTATTACCTTTAAAAAAGTAATCTTCAAATTTTTCAAAATACTGCCAATCAGAAATATCGTAAGGTCTGTATCTTTTCCATTGATTTAATCTTTTGCCACTTTCGTAATAAATGTCATTCCGCCTTGTGTTTGAATCCAGGAATTCAAAGTCAAATGTGTTGGAGTAAAAGGTAAACTTATCAGTATTGGAACTATCCTGAACTATATCAAGCCGCTTTTTATCTTTGTCAGGATATAAATAAAATTCGTACTTCCCTTCACCCGATGTTTTTTCAAGATAGGAATAAAATTTTTCGCAACCTTCTGTTAGTTCAGGTATTTGCTGATAATGAAATGCTAACTTTTGCCGAGCTTTTACCTCTTTTGCAGAAAGCTTTTTCCCAAGAGATTCCCACTTTACGGCGTCTCTTCTTATTTTTCTTAATGCCTGAATTCCAATGTAGAGGGGCTTTTTATAATTTTGGACAACAATACCTATGTGCAGGGGAAGTTTGCCGTAAACCCACTTGAAATTTTCATAATATTTTTTCTGAATCTTTTCAATCAATGTGGGGACATTTTCGGCAGGGATTATGAATTGCCAGCTTATTGGCGTGGGGGAAAGTATTGTGAAATAGGGTTTGTAATCATGATCTTTTGCGTTTTGTTTATCAAGGGTTACCGTGGTGCCGGAATTTTCATCTTTATACTTTTTAAGTGAAAACTTGTCTTTGTTTCCCAATTTCTCAATGGATGTTATTAAATAAACAGTTTTATTTTTTGTCCAGAAAAAGATACTGCCGTCCTGATATTCACCATCGGGAATATCAACATTTTCCCAGTACAATCTTTTTTGTTTTTCCGGGGCAATTTCTGCAATATCTATAATTTCATTTTCTAAATCTTCAAAAAATTCTCTTGTTGTTTCCCAGATTCTTCTGAGTCTTGCAGGGGATGGATTCTTGCGGAG
>CAZODM010000119.1:0-4129 GCA_964578585.1 uncultured Desulfobacterales bacterium
ATAGTATCCTAAGGCTTATATCTACACTTCTTGCACTGTGAGTAAGGCATCCACAAGATATTTGATCTATACCTGTTAAGGCTACTTCTCTAATATTGTCAATGCATATGCCCCCTGATGCCTCTAATAATATAGAAGGGGAGATAGAGCGAGCATAACTTACTGCTTCCTTTAGTCTTGTTACATCCTTTCCCTCAACCATGTTATCTAAAAGTAAAGAGTCAGCACCTGAGTCTATAGCTTCTTTTATCTGTTTTTTATTACTTACCTCAACTTGTATCTTTAGAAGATGATGTGCCTCTTTTCTACACAATTCTATAGCCCTTTTTATAGAACCAACCGCAGCAATATGGTTATCTTTTATCAATATCCCATCAAAGAGAGAAAATCTGTGATTTTTAGCTCCAGCTATACTAACTGCATATTTTTCAAGCACTCTAAAGCATGGAGTGGTTTTTCTTGTATCAACTATTGTTACCTTAAGGTCTTTTACCTTATCTACTAACCTTTTTGTAAAGGTAGATATGCCGCAAAGATGCTGTAAGAAATTAAGAGCAATTCGTTCTACACAAAGGACACTATAGGTTTTTGCTTGAATTTCTAATAAATACTCTCCCTTTTTTAGCTCTTGGCCTTCTTTGGCGCAAAATAAAAATTCTACGTTTGGATCAAATGTTAAAAAACACTCTTTTGCAACAAATAAACATGAGGCAACAATATCCTCTTTTGCTACAATCTTAGCTCTACAAATCCTCTCTGTATCTACTATCGCCTTACTTGTTATATCATAAGGCCCAATATCTTCTTCTAAAGCATGTTTTATTAGATATTCATAAGTTCTTTTATCTGGGATAAGTCCCATCTATTCCTCTATTTCTTTAAGCCTGTTTTTATGTGCTCTTATTTTTGAAAGCCTTGCCTCAAAACGTTCTACCTTTTCCCTTTCTTTTTCTACTATATCCTTTGGAGCCTTTGTCAAGAAATTATCATTTGCAAGCTTTGATAAAGACTTCTTTAGCTCTTTTTCGATCTTTTTCTCTTCTTTGGATAATTTTTCTAATTCTGCCTTTATATCAACAAGTCCCTTTAAGGGTACAAAGAGCTCTACATGTTCTAATATAACAGAACCTGCTCCTTTAGGTCTTTGAGAGTCAACCAAGAGCTGTTCTATAGTATCTACCTTAGCTAATACTTTTATAGAATTTTGTTGTTCTTCTATAAGTTCTTTTATTTCTTTTGTATGAGGTATTACCTTTAACGGTATCTTTGCTCCTGGATGAATTCCAAGCTCAGATCTAAGATTTCTAAGACCTGTAATAATATCCATTAGCTCTTTCATCCTTTCTTCAACCTCTTTATTGCTAAAGAGATCATCTGAGCTTGGATATTGTTGAGTCATAATATAACCAGATGTATTTGGTAAATAATGCCATAGCTCCTCTGTTACAAATGGGATGATTGGATGGAGTAGTTTAAGGGAATCAGTTAATACCTTAAGTGCAACCGCTAGTGAAGCAACCTTTTTATCATTATCTTTACTCGTTACATCTGGTTTAAATATCTCTAAATACCAATCACAGAACTCATGCCAATAAAATTTGTAAAGTGATTTTGCAGCTATATCAAAATCAAAGTTATCAAGTGCATTTCTTACTTTTTTTATAGTATTATTTAGCCTTGAGAGAATCCATCTTTGGTACAATGTAAGCTTTGGAATATTATCTTTTAGATTGTTTATAAACTCTATTTCTTCTTTTCCTGGTTCATACATCAAGATTAGACGCGCTGCATTCCATATCTTGTTTATAAAGTGCCTGTAGCCTTCAATACGTTCTTCAGCAAGTTTTATATCACGCCCCTGTGCTGCAAAGGCTGCAAGGGTAAATCTTACTGCATCTGTTCCAAACTTATCCATTATGATCAGAGGGTCTATAACATTGCCCTTGGATTTACTCATCTTTTCTCCATGTTTATCTCTTACAAGTGCATGGAGATAGACATACTTAAAGGGTACATCATTCATAAAGTGGATGCCCATCATCATCATTCGTGCAACCCAGAAAAATAGTATGTCAAAGCTTGTTATAAGGACAGATGTTGGATAAAAACGTTTTAAGTCTTCAGTCTCATCCGGCCACCCTAAGGTAGAAAACGGCCAAAGTGCAGAACTAAACCATGTATCAAGTACATCTTGTTCTTGTTCTATATTATGAGAGCCACACCTTGAACATTTATCAGGATCATTTGTTGCTACTGTTATCTGTCCACAATCTTTACATTTCCATGCTGGTATTCTATGTCCCCACCATATTTGGCGAGATATACACCAGTCTCTTATATTGGTCATCCATTCTTCATAGGTTCTAAACCAAGATGGTGGTACAATTTTAGTTTTGCCATCTACAACAGCTTTTAGCGCAGGTTGGGCTAATGGTTTGGTCTTTACAAACCACTGTTTTGAAAGTCTTGGCTCAACTACTGTTTTACATCTATAGCAGGTTCCAATAGCATGTTGATGATCTTCTATCTTTTCAATAAGTCCTTGAGCCTCTAGATCTTCAACCACCTTTTTCCTTGCCTCATATCGATCAAGCCCCTTATATGTCCCTGCATTTTCATTTAAGACAGCATTTTCATCAAATATATTTATTGCAGGTAGATCATGACGCCTAGATATCTCAAAGTCATTAAAGTCGTGGGCTGGTGTTACTTTAACTGCACCTGTACCAAATTCTGGGTCTACATGTTTATCTGCTATAACAGGAATTTTCCTATTAAGAAGAGGAAGTACTAGTGTCTTTCCTATGAATTTTTTATATCGTTCATCTTCAGGGTTTACTGCAACAGCAGTATCGCCTAAGAGGGTTTCTGGACGTGTAGTTGCAACAACTATGTATCCATTTCCATCATCGAAGGGATATCTTATATACCAAAGTTTACCATCTCTTTGTTCATGTTCTACCTCTATATCTGCAAGGGCAGTGTGGCATCTTGGACACCAGTTTATGATATAGTCTCCTTGATATATAAGCCCTTCTTGATATAGCCTTACAAAGACCTGCCTTACAGCCCTAGAAAGTCCTTCGTCCATAGTAAATCTTTCATGTTCCCAATCGCATGAACAACCAAGTCTTTTAAGCTGTTCTATTATTCTTCCACCAGATTCAGCTTTCCACTTCCAGACCCTTTCAATAAACTTCTCCCTACCAAGGTCGTATCTAGTAAGTCCTTCTTGTGCCAGTTGGCGTTCAACAACATTTTGAGTTGCAATACCGGCATGGTCTGTGCCTGGTACCCAAAGAGTGTTATAGCCATCCATGCGTTTATATCTTACAAGTATATCCTGAAGTGTATTGTTTAATGCATGTCCAATATGAAGAACCCCTGTTACATTTGGAGGAGGTATCACCATGGAGAAATTAGGTTTATTAGGATCGTAAGATGGGCGAAACAATCCATTTTCTTCCCATTTTTTATACCATTTTGTCTCTACATCTTTAAACTCATATGACTTGGGCAATAAAGCAGATTTAGCTTCAGAGGCCATAGCAGAAAGATCTCCTTTTTTTATTTATCTATTTTTAAAAATCTTCCGTATATATAAAAAACACTAAAAGATTTAAAACGAAGTCAAGAATAGCTCTAAACCAATGCTTTTTCAACCGATGTTTTTTAAAGATGATTACTAGAGTTTTAAATTAATTAAAGAGGTTAAAATGCTAGAAAGAAGAAAGAGTCCTAGATACAGGGTATATTTTAGAGTTTATTATCCAGCCAATAACTCATGGGGCCACTGTACAGATATATCTTTGGAGGGATGCAGGCTTTGGGTACCATTTTTAGTAGCTCCAGGGCATTTAGTAGAGTTCTTACTAGAGCTTCCAGTAATTGGAGTAATACAGCTTACTGGTTACGTACAACACATGCAAGATAGCAATGAAATAGGCGTACAGCTTGTACAAGTACGATTTAGTAGAGAAGATACGATTTATTATCAAATATATGCTAAATTTTTAAAGGTTGTGGCTCAACTTAAAGAGGTGAAAGAAAACTATGAAGCACTTGTTGAGCAAGGAGAAATACCTAGATACATACTTCCAGATGAACAAGATTGTATGAGAGAGGCTAG
>CAZODM010000120.1:0-4030 GCA_964578585.1 uncultured Desulfobacterales bacterium
ATTTTTAGGATATAAGACATAGTTTTAGGTTTGAATTGGCCTAACTAAGATACTTCTTTTTTGATGTAAAAAACAAGGCATAAAAGGCATAAGGATCCAAAGAAGGAGTTAGAAGAGGTGCTTAAACAGATAGAAGAAAGGGGAGATACAAAAGAGCTAGAGGCAATAGTAAGAGATATATAAAACTAGAAGCTGTAAGTGATGGGAAAGGGTCTGGGTGAAAGAATCGTAAGATTTTTATAATTATTTAATGTATTTTAGAATCTTAAGCTAAAATAAAGGGAGGTGCTAATGAAGGCAAAGGTTGTTTTCCATATAGATTGGGATAATGAAGATGCATTGATTATGGCACTTAATAATATGGAAAATCTACTGAAAGAAATTCCTTCTAATGAAGCTAACGTCTATCTTGTGGCAAATGGACTAGCAGTTAAATTATTTAGGCTTGAACGTGCTACTTCATATGCCTCCCGTATTAAAAGACTTTCTGAAGTTGGTGTACATTTCTTTTTATGCAATAACTCACTCCATAATCTGAGTATTGGACATAGTGAACTGATAGAATCATGTGAAATAGTGCCAGCAGGAATCTTAAAACTGATTCAGTTACAGTCTGATGGATGTGCTTATATTAAACCCTAAAATAGAAAACTGTTATTATAACAATTAAATATAACATATTTAAGAAAATTAATAGAGGGGTATAGTGCGTGATAACAATCTAATATGTGTATGTATAAACTAATCATTCTGAAAAGACTATTCATCCATGCCAATATCTAGTATCAAAGTCCTCCTTAAATAAGGATAAATTTATTACTTAATTATGATTATTATTTGGTGAGTAAAATTAAAAATTATTAAAAGGTGTTACTACCTGCATAAATAAACCTTTGTTAAAGATTGCTTTCATACTTTGTCCTTTATCTCTATAGCAAGAATTAAAAGAGCTCCCCTTCTTTATCCACCAAATAACTCTCGACAGGCATGTCGAAAAAAACTCTGATTGTCGGAATTTTACCATACATTCTAGTTAGTTAACTTATTGATTTTACAGGATTTTTCTGTGTTGGCATAGATATTGTGTTAAGACACCTGTAAATAACAGGTCAAAAAAATAAAGATTAAATCAGAACAACATTGAAAAGGAGGTTTTATGATGAAAAGTTTTAAATCTATTGCAGGTGCATTGATCACAGCCGCATTGATTACAGCTCCAGCCTTTGGTGCTACTACTAACTTTAGTCAATACACTACACAGCAACTAGCTAACATGAGAAACTCAATCCAGACTATGAGTGTTCAAGAGCGTAAGGCATTTATGCAAGAATGGCAAAAACGACTGCAGGCTATGACCCCTCAGGAACGTAAGAAGTACGAACAGCAGATGATGCAGATGAAAAACAAGGTGCAGGCTCAGGGAACACAGGCTGCCAACTCTATGAAAAATGGCCAACAGATAAAAAATAAGGACAAAACCATGACTCAAAACCAAGAACAGGACCAACAAATGCTAATTAAAAACAAAATTAGATCAAGAACTCATATACATCACATGCAGTCCCACAACATGTTACACCGTAGCCCCCATAGAGGCCTACGTTAAGATATACTGAGTATTGCTATTTTATCTCTTAACACTGCTAGGAGAATTCCTAGCAGTGTTTTTTTATTACATAGTACGTATATAAAAACATACTATCAGAAACATAGTATCAAAAAACAATAACTAAACTCTTATTAGATATTAACCCTTAAAAGATATTGAGATATACTATCGATTAATTTCGACACATCGTTATCTTGATAATGCACCCAAGAAGCGCCTATTATATTCTTTAACTCATCTGTCATATATTCTGTAGTCTTAGTTTCTATACCAATGGGGAAAGAATCTGACAAAATAGTAGTAATCCCACTTGAAACCAGAGAGTGCCCTACAGAAATAATTTTTTCTGATCTCCAAGAAGGCATAAAAATAACCACTGGTAGCTGTGTAAAATCAGACTCATCAGATAACATCTCAGAAAACAATGCCAAAAGTCTAACAACCTCTGAACATAACCCCATATTAATTATTGGATATATCCCTGTAGATTCATAAAATTTTTTCATATTTGAACCTAGAGGAAGATTATCAACTATCCTAAACATCCCTGTATTAGCTAATAAAAAGCTAGCACATCCAACAGATATGACCAAGATATCGCGAGCTACAGCCTCCTCGGCTATTTTTTTATAAATAAAAGGATCCATACGATCTATACAACCAACCAATGAGATGATCCCTTTTAGATTATTATTGGCAATTGCCTGAGATAACTTCATCCCAATAGACTCTGATCTATCTGATTTTAATCCAGTAAGAAGAGAATAAAATGCCTTAGTAGGTAGCAACACAGGTGAAGATGGAATAAAGATCCTCATATTTCTAGATTTATATGCCAAAATAATAGATTTTAAAAAGGTATCGTCTAATCTTAAGTCATTTACATCAAAAATCTTAGTATGAAAACATGACGATTCATAAGAAAATAGCTTAAAATGCTCTTGATCTCCTACTATCAATACATCTAAGGCCCCTGTAACAAGATAGGTAAACATCTTTACAATATGTAAAGATTCAGCCTTTTCTCTTCCTTCAATCTCTAAAAAATTCAAATCATATCGTCCAATATCTTTAAGTCTTTCTCTCACCTTCCTAACTACCCCTTTATCACAGCCATAGAAAAGTATATTAATACAAGTCTCTTTTAAAAGATGAACATCAACATTTACTTCATTAATATCATGTGTAGTATTTTGAATATCCGTAAGAATAGCTGTTACAACAGAAGAACATAAAAGATCAGACAAGGCACATCTGCTAGAATGAGCCAAAATACTATGGTATTCTTGGTCAACACCTATATGGGTTCTATGCATAGCCTCTACAACTTCCCTATTTGTACCTCTAGGAATCCAGCCTAACTTAGACCAAATCTCCTTTCTTTTTTTAGGCAAATTGGGCCATAAAATACAGTCCCCATTTTGTTGTCCAAATAATCTTATAGTTTCTTTGCACCAGCTTAGCGCAATGCCTTCTAAATCATCTGTCTTACCACTCTCCTCAGGTTCCCTCTTAAAGATCTTCCATGCCCTTTTAAAGGCTTCAGGATCTATTTCAATATGGCCATGTTCAAGTTCTGATTTAAAGGATAACAATCTATCAATTGCATATATGTTATGTGTTGAAACACCACTGGCAATCATCCTACAAAGATTTCTAGCAACTACTGTATTAACATCAGCCCCACATACTCCCTCTGACAAAGTACTACTAACCATAAACTGACAAGGCCCCATATTACATATCTGACAGCACGTCTTATTGCTAGCAAATACACATTTGCGTTCACTCAATAATTCATCTTTAGAGACAAATCTGACATCTTTCATATTAGCCATACAATTTTCACCTTCATTCAATATTAAGTAACACGATTATAATAAAAATATTATTAAATTCAATCAAAAAAATATTCTAAAATCTTATAAGTTTTGTAATATCTCATTCTATTGAAATAAATGGGATGATCACGTTGAGCCACGAAGAATTTACAACATAGAGGAAAGAAGCTCTTATATAATCTTAGCAGTGGTTTTCGAGTTCTCTAAATTTTCTAGAACTCTCCAGAAGCTATAGTGTTCAAATTCATAGACGATATAGAAATTAGCATGAGGATAGTGTTTATTAAAAGTATATAGAGCTTTTGGTCAGGATTAGTAGAGAAAGCTTTAAGAGCAAATATATAATAATAAATAACAGTTCAGCGTTTTTTATGCACATTAATACAGAACAGACGAAAAGATCTTTACCCTTAAAAGAAAAAAAATTATTCTGCTCTTAAGCTTTCATGGCAGTGTCCTTCTGGTTTTTTTATGGTCTTTTTATAAGCAGGGGGACGCAAATTTGAATTACTTTTTAGCATCATCTCTGTAGTGGACTCGTAATTCGCCTTCGGGCTTGCGATTTAGCGGCATTAACCTT
>CAZODM010000121.1:0-3997 GCA_964578585.1 uncultured Desulfobacterales bacterium
TTTCCACCATTAGGCCTGTAGTAATAACTGCTACGGCTGAAATCGGCTATTTGTACTGCTTTTGTTGCTTTTTTTGTAACTTGAACCTGCTCTGCGAACTCTTTGCTCTTTTTCCGCCTTAAAACGATATAATTTATTATTTTTGAAATTCAAAGAAAATATATAAAAATGAAATGTCCCAGCTGTAATCATATCAACCCTGATACGGCCAAATTCTGTGCTGAATGTGGCACGAGGCTGAGCCATTTTTGCAGCACTTGCGGCACCGTGTTGACAGGTAACGAAAAGTTTTGCCCCAGCTGCGGGCATAGTACTACCATTGGCAGCAGTAAAACAGAAAGTCCGGCAGTTGGCAATAATGGAGAATTGTTTTCCTGGTGGAATGGTTTAACTCCCAAGTGGAAAAATATTTTTCTTAAAAATGTTGCCACTGATAAATCATCAAACGGAGAACCCACAGTAGCTGAATTGACGATAATTATTGATATAACCTCGTTAAATTTAGTTGATAATAATATTACTGATATTACGCCATTGGCCAGCCTCAAAAAATTAATTGATTTGGATTTAGAGTTTAATCAGATCAACGATATCTTGCCTTTGGCAGATCTTAAGAACTTAACTAATTTGAATTTAAAGTATAATCAGATTACCGATATTTCGCCTTTGGCCGGCCTTAAGAATTTAAGTGTTCTAGACTTAGGTTATAATCAAATCACCGACATCTCGCCCTTGGCCGGGCTTAACAATTTAACTGAATTATATTTAGGCTCTAATAAAATTAGTGCGGAAAGTATTTCCGCCCTTAAAACGAAACTGCCCGGCTGTGAGATTATTGAGGATTAACAGTTTAATAGAATATCAGAGAAATGTTACAATCGTAGTCAGAACAGATTATTAACAGTAAACGTTTAAGACCATAAAATAAAATCTATAAAAATGAAATGTCCCAACTGTAATCACATTAACCCGGATACGGCCAAATTCTGTACTGAATGCGGAACAAGGCTGAGCAATATTTGCAGCGCTTGCGGTGCTGTATTAACAGGCAATGAAAAGTTTTGCCCCAACTGCGGGCATATAACGGCTGTTGGGAGTAGCACGGCAGCAATCCCTGTTGTCAGCAACAATGAAGAATTGCGTTCGTGGTGGAATGGTTTAACCCTCCAATGGAAAAATATCCTTATTAAAGAAACGACCAACGCTGAATTATCAGAAGGAGAACCCACAGTTGCTGAATTGATGTCAATTATTAGTTTAACCCATTTGGATTTGAATTTGGATTTAGACAATAATCAGCTTACCGATATCTCACCTTTGGCCGAACTTAAGAATTTGACTCATTTGAAATTATACAACAGCGAAATATTCGACATCTCTCCTTTGGCCGGGCTTAAGAATTTGACTTATTTGGATTTAGACAATAATCAAATCACTGACATCTCACCTTTGGCCGAACTTAAGAACTTAACTCATTTGAATTTAAATCATAATCAGTTCACCGACATCTCACCTTTAGCCGGGCTTAAGAATTTGAGTCATTTAAAATTATACAACAACAAAATATTCGACATCTCTCCTTTGGCAGATCTGAAGAACTTAACTAATTTGAATTTAATGTCTAATCAGATTACCGACATCTCACCTTTGGCCGGCCCTAAGAATTTAACCAAATTGGAATTAATTATTTCCCAGATCATCGACATCTCGCCTTTGGCCGAGCTTGAGAATTTAGCCAAATTGGAACTACAATGTCATCAGATCACCGACATCTCACCATTGGCTCGGCTTAAGAATTTAACTGATTTGAGTCTATACGGTAATCAGATTACCAACATCTCACCTTTGGCCGAACTTAAGAATTTGACTCATTTGAAATTATACAACAACAAAATTTTCGACATCTCGCCTTTGGCCGAGCTTGAGAATTTAGCCAAATTGGAATTACAATGTTATCAGATCACCGACATCTCACCATTGGCTCGGCTTAAGAATTTAACTGGTCTAGACTTAGATTATAATCAAATCAGCGATATTTCGCCTTTGGCCAAACTTAAGAATTTAACAAGTCTATGCTTAGATAATAATCAAATCAGCGATATTTCACCTTTGGCCGGCCTTAAGAATTTGACTTATTTGGGTTTAAACAATAATCAGTTTACAGATATCTCATCTTTGGCAGGCCTCAAAAATTTAACTGAATTAGATTTAGGTGTTAATAAAATTAGTACGGAAAGTATTTCCGCCCTTAAAAAGAAACTGCCCGGCTGTGATATTATTGAGGATTAATAGTTTAAAAGAATATCAGAGAATTGTTACAATCGTAGTCAGAACAGATTATTAACAGTAAACTTTTTAGACCATAAAATCTATAAAAATGAAATGTCCCAACTGTGTATCCCTTCGGCCACGGGCAGGTTGTCAAGTTGTACAAAACCAGAATTTTCATTTTGCTTATTTTGTTGCTGGCGGTTTTGTTGATCCAGTACCGAAGGGTAAACACGTTTATGTGATGTTCCCGGGCAAAGCCTGTTGGCTCATACTGCTTTGTTGCCATTGTTCAAGCAGCATTAGCATCTGCTGACGTTTCTCTTCTTTGTTCATGGTATTTTTGCCGCAAAACAGCATCAGATTTTATCCTTATACAAGATGCCCGTGGCCGAAGGGATACTTTGAACTTACGTAGTAGTATAAAATAAATGATAAAATTAATCGTCAGATGCTGTGTGAATTACTTTTGCACAGTCATTTGGTTGGATTTTTTAATAACTTGTATGCGGGTTTAAGGGCTTTGTTAATTCAATCAAAACGCTTGTAATTTATAAAAATAAAGCCTTATGTCACATTATGAAAGTGTAAAATGCAACCATTGCGCAAATGGTTTTGTTATGACCGGTTTCGGTCCTAAGCCATGTATGTACTGCCATGGCAAAGGATACGTTCTGGTTGAAGTGGAAGATGATTATATTGCCACCGACAATTCCAGTCATTCTGAAAGTAACTATTCAGAAAGCTATTCTGATTCCCATGACGATAAGGAGAGTAATACCACCAGCACCAGTGTGCGTCCAATTGGTTGTATTGCAACCTTAATAATTTTCTTTGTTGTAATAAAATATGCATTAATACCTGCTGACTGGGGGCAAATTGGCCCTTATATTGCGGTAGCTGTTTTGTTAGCTATAGGTGGAAAATTATCATTTAGGTAAATGGCCAACTGAAATAAACATGAAGAAGTAATATTCGTAAAGCACTATCTCTTAATATATTTACGTGCGGAAATCAATCCAAGCACCAACAATAAATAAAACTCTTAATAACGGTGCAAAAGCGCCATCTTTCCCAAAGAGTAATTTGCTACTCTTAAACTGTTGTAAGGCCTTTTCTTCTATGCCTTCTAAATCTTTTCTGTCCATAATGCTAAAATACAATTTTGGACAGAGTTGAGTTTACACCCTCGAGTAAAATTCAAGTTCAAGGCTCCGAAAGATATTTTCTTTAGTTTAGTAAACTAATAGTCGCATTTGTGAGTTGAACCTGCCACTAATCGCCTTTTTTGTTCGTACGCCCAACAGCATGTAAAAAATTCAGTTAACTTATTTTTGGACTTATTCTCTATCTGTTTTGACAAACTGCCCAATATTTCGCCTAAACCCCTCAAATAAGTTTTCACTATTAGGTAGTACTTTAGCAAGAATTTCGTTAACCTGATTGCCGGTCAGTTCTCCGTTTTCCATCAACATTTTCGCAAGTAGTTCTATATCAATCCAATACTCTTTAAGGTTATTACTGGTTATTTGATAGCAATAATCTATCAATTGCTTTACAATCTCAACATTACTGTCAGTAATGCTATCCGGGGAGAGATAGTATTCAATGACGGGGTTCAGGTTTCCCCCGAGAACGGCATTCCCGATTATTTTGGTAGCAATAAAAGTAATAAACTCCCAGTCGTCCTCAGCAATAAGTCCCCACGATCCGAATTTTTGTTCTTCGC